>CAZPFI010000120.1:0-5271 GCA_964585795.1 uncultured Muribaculaceae bacterium
TGTGCAAAAGATTTTTTTACTTGCTCCCTCGTGCTAAAGCAAGCTTTGCACGGGGCAGGGATTACCTCGCTAAAGCTCGGTGATCCCTGATGGGGGTGCTTCAAAGAAGAAAAAGCTTTTGCTGTGCAAAAGATTTTTTTACTTGCTCCCTCGTGCTAAAGCAAGCTTTGCACGGGGAGCAAATAAAAAAACCGGGTAAATACCCGGCTTTTTCTTATTTGGCGGAGAGAGAGGGATTCGAACCCCCGGAACCTCTCAGTTCAACGGTTTTCAAGACCGCCGCAATCGACCACTCTGCCATCTCTCCATGTTCTGGTTGTGAACGGGGTGCAAAGATATCTATTTTTTATTGACATGCAAAAAATTATTATTAAATTAGAGTGTAATTATGGCATAGATTTTGTGCAAAAATAAAAATGTTTGCCAATGGAATTTATTTACATTGTCAAAGAGAAAACCTAACCATTTATGCACCTTCAATACCTAACCATATGAAGAATAAAACTTTTGAAACCGAAATTCTGGAGCTGGAATCAAATCTGTCCAGATATGCATATAGCCTTACTTCTAACAGAGATGATGCAAAAGACCTGGTACAGGAGACTATGTACAAGGCATTTAACAATCAGGAGAAATTTAATGAGGATACCAACATAAAGGCATGGGTTTACACCATAATGAAAAACACCTTTATAAACGATTACCGCAGAAGGACAAAGCGTCAGTCTCTCTTTACAGAGGATGTTCACGAATTTGTTATCAACAACAAGCCATCTGACCTTGGTCCCGAGGCCGATTTCGGTTTCCGGGAGCTTACGGGTGTAGTTAATTCTCTTGAGCCGGAGTTCCGCATTCCTTTCCAGATGCACGACACCGGTTATAAATATCAGGAGATTGCCGACGAATTGGGGCTGCACCTGGGAACGGTAAAGAGCCGTATTCACTTCTCACGCCAGAAATTAATGGAGAAACTGAAATAGTCTCCGCGCCACTTTTGTGCAACTGTCATAAATTCAGTAATATACAAAACAGCCAACTCTCTTTCGAATAGTTGGCTGTTTTTTAATAGTCTTATGATTAATTAGTTGCACAAAAGTGGCGCGGAGACTCACGCAAAGTACCTCCTCTTGAATATCAGAAGGTACAAAACCCCTATCGTGATACAGGAGTCGGCAAGATTGAAAATTGGCCTGAAGAAAACAAAATCTCTGCCTCCGGCAAACGGCACCCATTGGGGCAGAGTGGTGTTAATTATGGGGAAGTAGAGCATATCCACAACCTTACCGTGCATGAAAGATGAGTATCCTCCGTCAGCAGGAAAGAGTTGTGCTGTTTGTGTGAAGGTAGATTCACTGAATATCACTCCGTAAAACATACTGTCAACCACATTGCCGACAGCACCTACAAGTACGAGGGCAACACCGAAAAGTACCCCGGCAGGTGCGTCACTCTTTGTGATTCTTACAAGGTATATAATAATAAATGTAATGAGAACCAGACGGAAAAGAGTGAGAAGCAGTTTACCGGTCTCTCCGCCAAACTGCATCCCGAATGCCATTCCGTTATTCTCTATAAAGTAAATCTGAAACCAGCTGCCTAAGACGGGAATGCTCTCTCCAATTGTCATATTGGTTTTGATCCAGATTTTTGATATCTGATCTATAACCAGCAGCAGCACTATCAGAAGGCTTATTTGCTTACCTTTGGTAAATTTCACTGTTTAGTCTCTCTTATTCTTTGCCTCAACAGAAAGGGTTGCATGAGGAACCAGCAGAAGCCGTTCTCTTGGTATAAGTTTGCCGGTTTCACGGCAAATGCCATAGCTTTTGTTCTCTATACGGATAAGAGCCGCCTCAAGCGACTGAATGAACTTGTATTGTCTCTGAGCAAGCTGTCCTGCCTCCTCTTTTGAGAGAGCAGAAGCACCCTCTTCAAGAACTTTGAATGTAGGTGAAGTGTCTTCGGTATCGTTGCTTGAGCTATGTGTTACTGCAGACTTAAGCTGCTTGTACTCCTCTTTTGCAATCTCCAGTTTCTGGAGTATGAGTTCCTTAAACATTTGAAGCTCTTCATCGCTGTAACGGACTTTCTCCAAGACTTCATCTGCCTGTTTCCCTTTCTTTGTCATATCTCTTATTTTTTAAGAAAGCGTAAAGATAATAATAAAAACATTATAAAAAATAAAGATTAGTAACGCACCTTTTTTTCGTTATCGTTCCATAGTTCAAAAGGTTTTGTCCCCTCTTCTTCCATCATACGCTCAATTGGTATAGAGCGTTTTGTAACATCGGCAGCAAGCTCACGGTAAATAAAATCATCGCTGAAACCTGCATTGGCAGCATCACTTCTGTCTGCTGCAAAAAATATCCTGTCGACTCTTGCCCAATATGCAGCCGAGAGGCACATGGGACATGGTTCACACGACGAGTAAAGGGTACACCCCTCAAGAGAGAAACTTTTAATTTTTGAGCACGCCTCTCTTATGGCATTTACCTCGGCATGAGCAGTAGGGTCACAATGGGGAGTTACGGAGTTGGTGCATGCACTCAGTACCACTCCATTTTTAACAATCAGAGCACCAAACGGGCCTCCGTCCACAGAAGAGGCATTGGCAGATGCAAGTTCAATTGCCTGTTGCATAAAAATTTTATGATTCTCCATTTTCATCCTGTTATCAAATATACAATAACTATTTGCAAAAATCGCTTAAACAAAAGATCAGCTCTTCTCAATTTTTATCTTTAAAGTACCCTCTTCCCACTCAATTTCACTTCCTCCCGAAACCGGTGTCCGGGCAATAAGATCTTTTGCCAGAGTCTGGTTGCAAATATAATCTCTGTACTGTGTAAGAGAGTCGGTTATCTCTTCCAGGGGCTCTACCTCAATGGTTATCTTGTCGGTTACCTCCAGGCCGGTCTCTTTTCTCAGGTTCTGAACTCTGTTGACCAGCTCCCTTGCAACTCCCTCTCTTTTAAGTTGAGGGGTAATTGTTATGTCAAGTGCAAGCGTGAGTTTGCCTTCGCTGGCAACCAGCCATCCCGGCATATCTTCGGACATTATCTCGTAATCTTCCGGCGTAAAACTTACATCACCCGATACAAGGGAGATTGTGTAATCTCCTCTCCTCTCAATTTCAATAATCTCCTCCTGAGAAAACAACATAAAGGCATCTGCTATCTCTTTCATCTGTTTACCGTATCTTTTACCCAAAGTCTTGAAGTTTGGTTTTATCCTCTTTGTCACCAAACCGGCAGTATCATGAATATACTCCACCTCTTTGACATTAACCTCACTGAGGACAAGCGACTTAACCTTCTCGAAACGGTTCCTCAGCTTTTTATCCAGAACAGGTATCAAAATTTTAGCCAATGGCTGTCTTACCTTTATATTCACCTTCCTTCTTAAAGCAAGCAACATAGAAGAGGCTCTCTGAGCCAGCTCCATCCTCTCCTCAAGCTCTTTGTCTATCTGCGACTTATGGTACGCCGGCATAAGAGTCATATGTACCGAACCCTCTTTACTTCTGCCGGTAACCCCGGTAAGATCGAGGTAGAGGCGCTCCATAAAGAAAGGGGCTATTGGAGCAGAGAGTATGGCAATCGTCTCAAGACATTGATAAAGTGTTTGATAGGCAGAGAGTTTATCTTCATCTGCCTCTCCCCCCCAGAAGCGTTTACGGTTTAACCTTACATACCAGTTGCTAAGGTTATCGTTAACGAAATCCTGAATTTTTCTTCCTGCAGAGGTTACATCATAATTGTCGTAGTGTTCGGACACCTCTTTAATGAGGGTGTTTAACAACGATATTATCCACCTGTCAATCTCAGGGCGCCTCTCAAAAGGAACCTGCGGCTGACTGTTTGTAAAATTATCGACATTGGCATACAAAGCAAAGAAGGAGTAGGTATTATAGAGAGTTCCAAAGAATTTTCTGCGTACCTCATCAACACCGTTCTCGTCGAATTTTAGATTGTCCCACGGTTGGGCATTTGTAAGCATATACCATCTGAGAGGATCAGCTCCGTACTTTGCAATGGTTTTAAAGGGATCAACAGCATTACCCAGCCGTTTACTCATCTTATTACCCTCTTTATCCAGCACCAACCCGTTTGATATCACTGTTTTAAAGGCAACATCATCCTTAACCATTGTTGCAATGGCGTGCAGGGTAAAGAACCATCCGCGTGTCTGATCCACACCCTCTGCAATAAAATGGGCGCTTTGGCCAAACTCTTCCATTCCAAGTTTAATCAGCCCCTCCTGCGCAAAAGGCATCGCTCCAGAATCGAACCACACATCAATAAGGTCTGTCTCTCTTCTCATGGGTTTACCCGATGGTGAGACAAGTACAATATCATCTACATAAGGCCGGTGAAGATCAATTTTTTTATAATTCTCATCTGAGAAGTCTCCGGGAATAAATCCTCTCTCCTTGAAAGGATTGGTCTTCATCAACCCTTTACTCACAGACTCCTCCATAAGCAGATAAAGCTCCTGGGCCGAACCAACACAAATCTCCTCATCTCCGTTTTCGGTTCGCCAGACAGGGAGAGGTGTACCCCAGTAACGGCTTCGGGAGAGGTTCCAATCCTGAAGGTTCTCAAGCCATTTGCCAAAACGACCGCTTCCTGTGGATTCCGGCTTCCAGTTTATGGTTTTATTCAGCTCAATCATTCTATCCTGAACTGCAGTGGTCTTTATAAACCATGAGTCCAGGGGATAGTAGAGAACCGGTTTGTCGGTTCTCCAGCAGTGTGGGTAAGAGTGAGTGTGTTTCTCAATTTTAAAAGCAAGTCCCTGCTGTTTAAGCATCACTGCAATATCCACATCTACAGTCTCTTCTCCCTCTCGGAGATGAGGATTGTATTCGTTTTTTACAAAACGGCCGGCGTACTGGCAGTAAAGCTCCTTTGTAACATTTGTCTCAATAAAATTTTTGTCCAGATCTTCAATCTTATAAAATTTCCCCCATCTGTCAACAAGTGCCTGCATCACTCCATCTTTGTCCTTTACCATAAGGGCGGGCACTCCGTTCTGCTTTGCAACCTTAAGGTCATCAGCTCCAAAAGTGGGTGCAATATGTACGATACCGGTACCGTCTGAGGTAGTAACAAAATCTCCCTGAATTACCCTGAAAGCACCCTCTCCCGGATTTATCCACGGAATAAGCTGCCTGTATTTCACTCCGCATAATCTCTCTCCTGTAAGAGCTGTATGCGTATCATGGCTGTTTAAAACTCTGTATGGAATAACCTTGTCTCCCGCTTTGAA
>CAZPFI010000121.1:0-5213 GCA_964585795.1 uncultured Muribaculaceae bacterium
TTCCACCTTTATAATGAGATATGTATTCACAAACCTCTTTCACTTCATTCACAGCATCGGAAGGGCAGGTAGCCAAACCGCACTTTTCAAGTATTCCAATATCGGGTATGTCGTCACCCATGAAAAGTACTTCGTCAGGCGAAAGATTGTTTTTGGAGCAAAAATCAAGAAAGTCGGGTATCTTATTTATAGATTTTAGATAAATGTCCTTTACACCAATGGGAACAAACCTTTTAATTATACTCTCCGATGATCCCCCAGTAATAATTGCAACCGGATAGCCCGATACTATAGCCATTCTCACAGCGTAACCATCTTTGGCATTGTGAAATCTTAAAAGGTCGCCTGTTTCGGTTGCCAATACGGTTCCATCGGTAAATACTCCATCCAGATCGAATGCAAATGCTTTAATTTTTGACAGTTTTACTTTGTAATTGGACATAATCGGGTGTTTGTTTTTTAATTTGTTTGCTTATTTATTTGTTTGTTTGTTTAATAATGAAATCGGTTAAAATACTGTAAACATCGTGATGCTCATCTCTGTCTTTCAAACTATCGAGGTGTTTCTTGATAGTTTCAATATCATTTCTCGCTGCAGGGCCTGTCTGTACACGAGACGGATCTTCACTCAAAAATGCTTTTCTTATTGTCTCTATTGCAAGCGGCATAAGATAAATCTGGTTTGGACGACTAATGTCAAACGAGAGAGATGCGAGGTAGTTGACAAAATTACTTATAAAAACAGCTGCAATATGCATCCTTAATCTCTCTTCTTCTGAACTGATTTTATACTCCGAACCAAATGAATTGCAAATATTTATAAGAATATCCCTTACCTTTGTCGAGGTGTACTCAATAAAGAAGGGAACAATTTTAAAATCGACAGCTTTAGATTTTGAAAGAGTCATAAGCGGATAAAGAACACCGGCGTCACTCCATCCGTCCAAAACTGAGAGAGGAACAGAACCGCTGCAATGCAAAATTACCGGACTCTTTTTTAAATGTTCCAGTGATTTTTTAAGATCAATTGAAACCTTTTCGATGGCATTATCCGGAACAGTAATAATTACAATATCACTGGCCTCAATATTAGACGGTGAATTAACCAGCTGTTTATCTCCAACTATTGCATACAGTTTAGAGACATCAGAGCTGTTTCTGCCGTTAATTGAGAGTATCCGGTGCCCTGCCTCTTTCAAAGCAATTGATAGTCTGAATGCCAGGTTGCCCGATCCTATTACAGATATTTTGTATTTCTGAGGGTTCAAACTCATCTGGCAGCTTTTGAAAACATTATCAGACTCTCATTCCCTTTTTCGTTAACAGACTGAACTCCAAAAAAGTAGTTGTCTTTACTTAACGGAACAGTGACAGAGTTTCCTCTGACAAATATTTTTTTCTGCCATACAGGGCTGTCTGTCTCCCTTATTAACAGGTAGTATCCGGCAGGCACATCTCCGTAAACCGGTGATTGCCAGCTGATATTTGTAGTGTTTGAAAGTGAGGAGACATCCGTAACCGGATTAAGCGGAACATCCGGTGCATTTGCCAGATTGAGAACAGTGGCAAGGTTAATTGAAGTGTTTTTACGCAGGTATTCGAAATCTACACCCTCAATAACATCTCCGTATTGAATGCCGTTACGAAAAGCGACAAGCTGATGAGTTCTATGGTAGTTCTCGTAATACTCACAAATCCTTACAGCGGTGAAACCACTTCTGCTAAAAGGTGTATGGTCGCCACCTCTGCCAAATCGATCATTGCGGTATATAAGCTTTACAGATATATTTTCGACATATCTCTCGCCGATCTCTTTAACATAGCGAGCAAGTTGTCTCGAAGGACTGTCGTTCTCCATTGAGTTAAAAACTCTTTCTCTTTCTTCATTTTCAGTCTCTGTAACAGATATGTTTTCTGAAAAAACTCTAACAACTGTATTGTTTCGCGAGTCAGTTTCGCTCGATTGACTGTTACTTATCATATCGTTGTTTAATACAGCGATGATGTTCCAGTTGTTCTCCTTTGCAACTCTGGCCATGTGTGCTGCCCCAAGTAATCCATGCTCTTCTCCCGCCAGAAACATTAGTTTAACTGTCAATCCTGTACTTGTGGATGACAATATTCTCGCAATTTCAAGAAGTGCGGCCACTCCACTGCCATTATCATTTGCACCCGGTGCATAAGATGTGGAGTCGTTGTTGTTATCGACCCTTGTGTCGTAATGGGCAAGAAGCACAATCATACGATTGTCGTTAGTGTTTTTACCCTCGATTGTTGCAACAATGTTTGTCAATATTATCTTTCTGCCAAGTCTTGTACCCTCTCCACCGGCCTCGAAACTGTATCTTTGCGTAAAAAACCTGCTGTTGTTGTTGCCAAATGACCTGAGTGTCGATTCAAGATAATCTGTTGCAGCTCCAATTCCTTTTTTTGCATCAGTTTGAGTGCTTAGATTATGTCTGGTATGAAACTTTAACAAATCAACTATGTACTGCTGCTGGTTTTTTGAGGATACCATATTGACCGAATTCTCAATAAGAGCATCCTTAATAACAATGTTTTGAGAGAAAAGTCTGCAATTGACAGTTATGAGAACAGCACTAAGCAATACTGTTGATAAAACCCTTTTTATATATAAATTACTCATATTTTATTATGTGATATTAATTTGATAAACCTGCTAAGTATTTTCTTGTGTTTACCTGGAATAAGAATTGCATGATTACCTAAATTTGAGTTCAGAAACTCATCAAGATGGTCTTCCGATTTAAATATAAACTTAATTTGAGTCCTGCACCTCTCTTTAACAGAGGTATTTTGAACAACATCACCTTCGAAAAGATAGAATTTATCCAGATTTGCACCACCGCATTTGAAAAGAGTATATTTTCCTAACTTAAACCCGGCTTTAATACCAATTCCTTTTCCTGATTCATAATGACTGGTTAAAATAAAATCTTCCGACAGGGAGAGAGGTGCAGAGCAGTGGGCGAAATCTACGCTATGGTCTATTCTCTCAACAGAAGACGGATTTGACATAAATGATTGTGAATCACAGAGAATATTGGCAACAATCATACTCCAGAGTGAGGGGATGTCCCCCTCGCATCCTGCTACAATTTTTCGGTCGTTTAACAGAGACAGGGCAAGGCAGGCAGTGGTTTTACATGAGTTTATAAGATGGAAACACTTAATTGTAAATGCATCTATTCTATTGTCAACGCAATGCCTGTAAAGAGTATCATAAAGTTTAAGGGCTTCTGTAAGATGCGTTTCATTAACACATCGACTGTCAAGATGAGATTCAAATTTTTTGAGCATCTCTTTATCAGTTGCTTCAGGAGCTTTTTTTGCTTCAGGAGCTTTTGTTGCTTCAGCTGCTTTAGTGCCTTCAGGAGCTTCTGTTGCTTCAGCTGCTTTAGTGCCTTCAGGAGCTTCTGTTGCTTCAGGAGCTTTTGTTGCTTCAACTGCTTTAGTGCCTTCAGGAGCTTCTGTGGTATTACTATTCAGATATCTGTTTTCAATTTCCGATTCGTCTATATCAACAAATGTGGCTCCGTAATATTTACTTACATACTCTCTGTTAATTGCAGATGAAATAAGCCAGGGTGATTCACCTCCTATGAGACCAATTCTGAAATTCTTAAGTTTGTTTAGACCTGTTTGAATAATTGCCAGATAATTAAGTTCTTCCGAAAGTTCTTCGATAAATTTTCTGGATGGATCTGCCGGAATGTTTATATGTTTGAATATAACCTTATTTGATGAGAGCCAGGAGGAGATTTCCATTGAAGCGGCAAGTGAGTTACCAAATGAGTCACTTACCACAATTACCGGTTTTGGAATTTTGGCCACTATCTTTAAAAACTGCTCCTCTGTTCCTCCGGTTGCAATAAAGATTGCTGTCATTCGCTCCTGGTCAAACTCTTTTATATCATCAATTGTTATTATATTTAGCCCGTAGAGTGAGTTGAGCACAGGTATAGACTCTCTGTCCATAAGTTCTTCATTACTTATTTGCCTGAGCTCCGAAGATAAAACTATTAAATTGAGTGTATCAACCATCGAAGAGTATAATAATAGCAAAGTTAAAAAAAATAGAATAGTTACTTATTAATGTAGTATGCTTATGTCCGAGAATCATCATTCACACAGTAGTACAAAAAATATTGCGTTTGCCTTTTTTCTCAATATTTCATTTGCATTCATAGAGCTTATCGGGGGGCTCTACACCAACTCTATAGCCATCCTCTCCGATGCAATTCACGATTTTGGCGACTCACTGTCATTGGGCGTTTCATACTATCTTCAGAAAATATCTGATAAAAAAGGTGATGAGTTCTATTCATATGGATATAGGCGATTCTCCCTGCTGGGATCGGTATTTATTTCACTGGTACTGGTAATTGGTTCGGTTTTCATTATTCAGGAGGGTATTAAAAGGATAATTGAACCACAGCAAAGCAATGCTCCCGGGATGATAATTCTGGCAATTGTTGGAATTCTGGTAAATGGCATTGCAGTATTAAGATTAAAAAAAGGCACCTCACTCAACGAAAAAGCTGTCTTTTTACATCTGATGGAGGATGTTCTGGGTTGGGTTGCAGTTTTGATTGCAGCTGTTGTAATGCTGTTTGTTGATGTTCCGGTTCTCGACCCAATTCTCTCCATAGCCATTACAATATGGGTCCTCTTTAATGTTTATCGAAATCTAAAAACTACAATAAGAATAATGTTGCAGGAGGTACCCCGTAACATCAACATCAATAAGCTTAAGGAGGAGATTAATTCAATAGATAAAGTAGTATCTGTCCACGATTTACATATCTGGTCACTGGATGGCCAGCAAAACATTCTATCGCTTCATGTTGTACTCCCCGAGAATACTCCAATGTACCAAATGTCCCGGATAAAGGAGCAGATAAGAGAGGTGGCCGGCCGTCATATCATAGGACATGTAACAATTGAGGCAGAATATTTCAGCGAAAGCCAAAACTGCAAATACAAAGAGGGGTGCTAAGCTTTCATCGCCTTGATTTTTGGCAACACGTTGACTTCTTGCTGTTTACGGTTGGCAAAAACGAACAAAGCAAGAGCAGACTCAAAAATTAAGCAGTTAAAGCGCTGACTACTAATGTTTTGCCAAAAACTTCGGCTGTGAAAAAAATTCATCGCCTTGATTTTTGGCAACTATCTACATATCTGCGCTTTAC
>CAZPFI010000122.1:0-5201 GCA_964585795.1 uncultured Muribaculaceae bacterium
AAGAGATACGCATTATCTACAAAGAGCGTCCTGTGTTGGAGGGTGCTGCTTTTGCCGGCAAAATTCCGGTTGCGAGAATCAGAAATTTCCAGCACGCGACAACCGCCTTCAAAATGGATGAAGAGCGTTTCCCCATTACTGAATCATCTGTCACTTCGGACAGGTTCTATGACGATATGGATCTTGAGTTCGAGTTGTTGGAGCAGTGCAGCGAGAACCCGCTTCACTTCTATTACAAGCTTAAAGAGAGTTCACCACAGATAATCTCAAGCGATTTCTATTCGGCAAGAATGATGCCTCCGTCAGATTACGGAATTGATGAGAAGATATTGCTAAAAAACTTCTTTAAAAAGGCAGTAGCTGCCCATAAGGAGATTAACTATGCCGATAATCTGGTAATTTTTAACGGCCATGCCTATAACTCCGACTGTCTTACTGTATGGCAAAACCAGCAGTTTGCAATAAAGGAGCAGTTTCCCCAGGCGTTTAAAAGCTCCGTAGGAAACGGGTTCTATAATTTCCGTCAGGACCCTTTTATGAAGTTTAAACTTTACGAAAGGATGCAGAGGGATAATACAGATATCTTTGTTTTTCACGAGCATGGTGCCTTTGACACACAGTACATAAACGGCGAGTATCCGGCACCTTTCACCCTTGGCTTTACATCGTCGGGCGTAAGAAATGCATTCACCTACAATAATACACCTCTGCCTGCAGGGCCTGCAGAAGCAATGACAATATCTTTGAGGAACACCTACAGGAGATACTCAGGAGAGAGAGCAGCAGCTTTTAAAAAGAGGATGATTGAGGAGTTTGGTTTTAAAGAGTCCTTTTTTGACACCGGTCTACTTAATAACACAAAGAGTGGAGATTCACTTTTTGCGGCAAATGTAAACATTACATTACCCGACCTCATTCCGTTAAACTTTGGAGCCAGAGTCTCAATCTTTGATGCATGCTATAATGCATCTTTCCATAAACCCGGATATGTAGCCGGTTACCATGTTTTTGGTGACGGCAGAACAGTTGTTGCCCAGGGGAATACAGTTAATGTGCTGCAGGATAAATGGTCTCTTGAGCTTTTTGGAATGCTTGCTGAGGGTATAAGGATTGGTTTCTGGCAGAAGGAGATTCAGACTCTGGAGTCGCATCTTATAGGAGACCCCACATTCAGGTTTACACCCAAACAAATTGATAATGGCACACTGATTAACGCAAAAGTGCTGAACAACTATCTGGCACTTCGCAGCAATGATACAAGGTTGTGGATGGAGTTATTCAGGAGTGAGAATCCAAACCTGAAATCTCTTGCAATAAAGCAGCTCTCTAAAAACAGACCGGCAGGATACTCCGACTTGCTGCTGAAAACTCTTAAGGAGAGCGACAGTTATGTTGTAAGGATGCAGGCGCTGAGAAGATTAATAGAGCTGAGCGACAGAAATCTTAACTATGCACTGGTTTGTGCTTTGGACGATCCCTATGAGCTGATAAGAAGGCACGCAGCCAGGTTTTCAGGATTTTCCGGGCATACAAGTCTCATCGATCCATTGGTGCACACAATGCTCTTCTCAAATGAGAGCCAAAGAGTGCAGTTCTCTGCCTTAAGCTCTTTGCAGATGTTTGAAGCGGATGATGTGGTTGAGAGCATCAACAGACAAGCTGCAGAGTCTAATTTGTTAAACAGAGAGAGGGCCGTCTCAGGACTGTCAGAATACATTATGGCACAGCAGAGGAGTCAGCAGAACAACCTTGCGGCAATAATGGATAAAAGTGCAGAGACCGACAAAAGGGTTTCGGCTATACGATGGTTACGAAACTACAATAACCACAAACAGGTAAATCAACTGTTAAAAGTTCTGGAAGATGATACCGATGACCCGAAAATAAGAGAGACTCTTGCGGAGGCACTTGGTTGGTTTAACTGGAGTATCAACAAAGCAGAGATCATTGAGAGTCTTAACAAAGTTTACAAAAATGAGACTACCCCTCATCTAGTGAGAATTGAGGCAGAGCAGAGCCTTAGAAGAATCTCCGCGCCAGTTTTGTGTAACTAGCTAAAGATGAGTAATATGCAAATAAGCCAACTTTTCGAGTAAAAGTTGGCTTATTTTTTAATATCCCAAGCCCCAGTCTAACCCTTTCTGAGTTGCCGGAACTCCATGCTTCATCCAAACCGGCATTGGTTCCCCTTTAAGGTAATGATCGAAGAACTGTGAAAGTCGTATGCTTAGATCTTTTGCATTTATCCTGCTGTTGAGGTTATGTTTCTCCTTATTGTATTGCAGCATCCATACAGGTTTGCCAAGACGCCTCAATGCAGTAAAGTATTCAATTCCCTGATACCATGGAACTGCATCATCCTCGTCATTGTGCATAATAAGCAGAGGTGTTTCAACTTTATCTGCAAAGAACAGCGGTGAATTTTCGATATACAGATCAAATCCCTCCCAAAGAGTTTTTCCTAATCGGCTCTGGGTATGTTCGTACTGGAACTGTCTTACCATTCCCGATCCCCAGCGGATTCCCCCGTATGCACTTGTCATATTGGCCACAGGGGCACCGGCACCTGCCGCTTTCCATTTAAAGAGGTCGGGACGGGTTACCATGAATGAGACCTGGTAGCCACCCCAGCTCTGACCCTGAATGGCAACATTTTCACTATCAACCCAAGGATTTTCGCACAGCATTTTAACTCCCGGAACTATACAATCCAGAGCACTCTTTCCCGGATAACCTATCTGATAGTGAATGTCAGGAACAAAAACAAGATAACCGTTGCTTGCAAAAAGAGTTATATTAATTGTGGACCTGCTTGGAGCCGGAGCTCTGTAAAAATGGAGCAGATCTGAAGTGCGCTCATAGAAATATACAATCATCGGGTACTTCTTGTTTGGGTCGAAATCTTCGGGCTTATACAGTATACCCTCAATATCCTCACCTATTGCCGATTTCCATCTCACCAGTTCGCTTGTTCCCCAGTTGTAATCTCTTTGCTGTGGGTTTATGTCGGTAACTTTTCGTTGAGTTTTAAAACCGTCTTTGGTTACCCAAACATCAGGTGAGTTGGTAAAGTTGTGTTTTACATAGGTTATAACAGGAGCATCCTTTGCCTTGTTGAGATATACAAAAGTGAATGGCTCAACAACCCAGGGTCTCATTTCGGGTTTGCGTTTGCCCATCTCCTTGAAGTAATACCCGTTGTTTTTATTGTTGTTGTCAAACACAGAGAAATAGATAGTCTCCTTCGGCTTAATCGGTTCCATTTTAATGCCTGGGGTGCCGGGAGGTAGCAGTACATTGTCGAGACGAACAATACGGAAAGTGAGATTGTCTCTTCTGCCAATCCCGTCTGTCAGGTTAATTGCAGGACTCTTGCCCGTAGGGTCTGTCTGCCAAACATCATAACGATCGTACAGATATAATGCTTTGTCATCTGCAGCCCAACCTCCGTGACCGTAAGAAGAGGACATCTGTGGTGTGTCATCCAGTTCATTGGCAAATGAGACATCGACATCCTTTGTAAGAGAGATTATCTCTTCAGTAGAGACATTGTAGGAGTACCACTGACTGTCATAATTGTTGTACCAGACAAGGTAATTTGCATCGGGAGACGCACTTACATTACTTATATAGACATTCTCAAGAAGCAGTTTACTGCTGCCGTCTCTGATGTCAATAATATAGAGGTCTCTTCTTGGGTTTGCAGACCATTGTGATTCAATTCGATACCTATATTCAGATGAAGAGAAGCCCCAATCGGCACTCCACTCACCTGCAACCTGAACAAGCTGATATTCATCTTTTGCAAGCTGAACCAAAGTGGGGTTTTCTGTAATATCTATTACTGAGAGATACGATTTGCGAAGCTCACGCTGAAGGTTAATCAGCTGAAATGGTTGTACATAGGCATCCTGATAGTGCCAAATATCAAGCTTTGCAACCTCTGAGTCTATTATTGATGTATCTTTCTCGGGAAGAATAGGTGCAATGCCGAAAAAGATTTTGTCAGCTCTCTTATTGAACTGAAGAGCCCTGTTTTCACTTATGCGAAATCCTTCCGGTAATCCGTTAAGACTATTGTCAATTATCACTCTTGCCTGGTCGTATTCCTGAGTATAATGGAGAATGGATATAATTTTATCCTTATCCTTTGTGGTGTCCAGTTGTGCATAAAAGATAAGGTGTCTGTTGTCTTCACTTACCAAGGGCAGTTTAACGCTTTGTTTGAGGTTAAAGTCGTATATGTTTGTTATTCCCCTGTTTTTTGGAGTGTACATTTTAAGTCCAGGCTTATTGACCGAGTCGCGTGAATTTGGTCTTACAACATAAAAGAGAGAGTCACCACCGGTTGAAAAACTATAATCGGAGACATGTTTTAAAGTATCTGTTCTGCCGGTTGAGAGTTGATAAACCATCAGATCTTCTCCCTGGTCCTTCTCTTTTTTTACCGGCTTACTGTTCTTGCTGGTGTCAGCAGGAGGAGTGGTCTGAAAAGCTATAAAATCGGTTAAATTTTTTCCTGTCTTAAGACTCTGGCTCTTTAAATACGGTATCTTTTTAATCTCTTTCGTTTTAAAATTATATATACCCAAAGTATCTTTGGGCATCTCATCCGGCTTAACTTTTTTAAGACGGGCCTCTTTTGTCTCCAAAAAATGTGGTTTTATGGTCATTACCGCATATTTGCCATCGGCAGTCATTTTGGGTTGTGTAGCCCTTGCAATAGAATCGTAAGTGTAGTTGGTGAGATTCATTGCAACCATATAACCGTCTCCCTCCTGACTGTTTACCAGGAATATGGTGTATTTACCATTGTCGGTCATGTTGAAAGCACCAACATTTTTCCACCCATCGTAAACGCTGTGGTCCAATGGCTTTTTCTGAGAAAACCCCATTGTGGACAAAAGCATTAAGGGTAATAGTATTCTAAATATTTTCATCTGTATGTTTATAGTGTGTTGTTATTATTATTCCTTGAGCCATTTATCAAACCATCGGAAATATATTCTGTTCCACTGAATGCTGTTCTGTGGTTTCAATATCCAATGGTTTTCATCCGGGAAGAGCAACATCTCTGAAGGCACTCCAAGGGCCTGTGCTGCATTGAAAGCTGCCATACCCTGATCAACAGGAACCCTGTAGTCTAGCTCCCCATGTGTTATGAGTATAGGAGTGTTCCAGTTTTTCACAAATTTATGAGG
>CAZPFI010000123.1:0-5146 GCA_964585795.1 uncultured Muribaculaceae bacterium
TCATACGCTTCCGATGGGGAAAAGGGCTTCCGATACGGTCTTTCACTGGTCATTGGACGTTTGCGACCAAATAATCGGAGCTCAAATCTTGTTTTATAAGATTTTAGCTTAAACAGCTTGACCAACGGCTTTTTTATAAACCACTTATCATCGCTTATATACAGAAATGGAAATTTTGTTATCATTTTTACTGCCGGCAATTGCAGGATTTGCCGTAGCATACTATATTGTAAATAACATATTACTTAAAAAGAGAAGGGACGAAATTATCCGATGTGCTCAGCAAGATGGAGAAAACATAAAAAAAGAGAAAATTTTTCAGGCAAAAGAGAAGTTTCTTCAGCTTAAGACAGAGCATGAGCAACAAATACTTGAGAGAACAAATCTTGTTATACAGCAGGAGTCAAAACTCAAACAACGCGAACTTATTATTAATCAGCAAAATGCTGAGATTCAGAAAAAATCTAAAGAGTTAGACTCATTGCGTGAAACTTTAAAACATCAGCAGGAGGTTACGGAGAAAAAGAGAGATGAATTTGAAAGACTGAGGCATGAAGCAATTCAGAAGATTGAGAACATAGCCGGCTTATCGGCTGCCGAAGCCAAAAACCAACTGATAGATACAATGAAGTCAGAAGCAAAAAGTGAGGCAATGTCATATATAAGTGAGGTTATGGACGAAGCCAGACTCACTGCGGGTAAGGAGGCCAAAAGAATAATCATAAATACAATTCAGAGAATTGCACCTGAAACTGCAATAGAGAATGCGGTAACCGTTTTCAATATTGAGAGCGACGAAATAAAAGGTAGAATAATTGGACGGGAAGGCAGAAACATTAGGGCGCTTGAAGCAGCTACCGGTGTTGAGATTGTTGTAGACGACACTCCGGAAGCTATCCTGCTGTCGGCTTTCGACCCTGTCAGAAGAGAGGTGGCCCGTCTGGCCCTTCATCAACTGGTAACAGATGGCAGAATACACCCCGCAAGAATAGAGGAGGTTGTTGCCAAGGTACAAAAACAGCTTGATGACGAGATACTTGAAACCGGCAAAAGAACCTGCATAGATCTTGGCGTTCACGGGTTACATGTTGAATTGGTTAAACTTATTGGCAGAATGAAATACCGCTCTTCATACGGGCAGAATTTACTTCAACACTCCCGCGAAGTAGCAAACATAAGCGCAACAATTGCTTCTGAATTGGGCTTAAATCCAAAAACAGCCAAACGAGCCGGTTTATTGCACGATATTGGAAAGGTGTCCGATGAAGATCCCGAGCTTCCACACGCTATTCTGGGCATGAAGCTGGCAGAGAAGTATAAGGAGAAACCTGAGATATGCAATGCTATCGGGGCTCACCACGAAGAGACAGAGATGTCTTCTCTCATATCTCCTCTGGTACTTGTAAGTGACGCAATATCGGGTTCGAGACCTGGTGCCAGAAGGGAGGTTATAGAGTCTTACATTAAGCGACTCAAAGAGATGGAAGATCTGGCTCTCTCCTACCCTGGTGTAACAAAATCGTATGCTATTCAGGCAGGTCGTGAGCTGAGGGTTATTGTTGGAAGTGAGCAGGTAACGGATAAAGACTCCGAACAACTCTCTCTTGATTTGGCAAAGAAAATTCAGGATGAGCTTGTATATCCCGGCCAGGTTAAAATAACCGTAATAAGAGAGACTCGCTCTGTAAGCTTTGCAAAATAAATAAATAAATCAATCAATCTTCTCCAAAGAGTAGTTTGTACTCCTTTACTGCGGCTCTGCTTACAAGATTTTCAGGTACAAATTTCCATTGATTTAATTTTACGGGAGATATTGAGCCATCGCTCTTTATCTTTTTGTACAGTAGTTCACGGATATCAGACAACCGGTCAATCACCCTGCTTTCAAGCTCCTCTTTTGCAATTCCTGCACCCATTTCAAGTAAATCGCCTCCGCCGTTTGCCCTGTATGAAGTGAGTGCAACCCTGTATCTTCTGTCCAATTCAAAAGGATTATTGTTGATGTCGGAGAGTATAGTTATTCTGTTACCTGCACTCTGTGTTACATCAACCTCATAAAGAATGCCTGCAGCAGAATCGAAATTGAAGAATACATTGTTAAACCTGCTCCTCTCCCCTTTTCCTGCCATATTTATCTGCAACATCAATTGACTCTTGTCTCTGATTGTATTAACCCATTTTGAATAGGAGTATTCAAGGTAGTTCTTGACCTCCTGTCCGGTGAGTTCTACAATATAAAGTTGATTCTCATATGGATATATATTAAGCAAGTCTTGAAAATTTAACTCTCCAGCCTTTATTGTCACATCAAATGACAGCGGTGCTACAAAAGAGATCTCTGCACCGGAACTCTCAAGTTGCAGTCTATGAATCATATCAATATAGGCCGAAGGTCCAAAGTAGGCATCCCTTGTAGTTATATCGTAATTTAAGGTGCCAACATATCTGTTGGTAAACTCTTTAATCTTGTTATACTCATTTTTAAAGAAGTTATTATACTCCCTGTCGGGCTCCTGATCATTCATAGGGATTACAGAGCCAAATATGCTTTTTGATACAGGAATACCATTTTTAAATTCCATTTCAACAGATGCATATGATAGTGCAGATGCCCTTGACCCTCCTTCAAGCACCCATACAGGTCTGTTTGAATTATATACTATTTCGGCTGTTGTTCTATGATCGTGTGCTGCAAATACTATATCAATTCCCTCGATGTTGGCAGCAATGTATCTGGCCGGGTTTTCCGGGGTGTATTCGTCAGGAGTGCCCAGCCCTGCGTGGAGGGCAGCAACAACCAGATGCGGTTTCTCTTTATTAGAAACATAATCTACCCAATACCTCAAGGATTGATCTATATCTTCAAACCTCATACCTCTCCACAAACGGGGTGAGAGCCATTTTGGGATATTGGGATTGGTTATTCCGATAATTGCAACTCTCACTCCGCCTCTTTTAACAATTGTATAGGGTTTGAAATATGGTCTGCCACTCTTAATATCAACGGCATTTGCAGCAAGATAGGGTGCATTCATCTCCTTTTGTATTTTGTTATAAACACCCGGACCAGCTTCAATATCGTGATTCCCTACAACAACAGCATCGTAGTTAAGGTAATTCATTACCCGCGCAAAGATGTGTTTATCAACTGTGTCAATAAAGTTGTAGTAGAATACAGAGTTATCTCCCTGCAGATGATCTCCTGTATCTATCAGCACAATGCCGGTCTCTCCTGCCTCTCTTTTAACTTTTTTCATGTATGCAGATACCGATGACAAAGAGTAGGGATGCACCATTGCTTCATTGAGGTTTCCTTTTTGAGTATAAAGTGTATCAAACAACCTTCCGTGAAGATCGTTTGTTGCATAGATGTCAATTTTATATACTCCGTCTTTTACAACTTCATTGCAGGAGTAGAAGACTGACAACAAGAGTAGTAGTATCGATATTTTAAATATTCTGTTCATTTGGTGAAACTGTCTGTTTTATAATAAATTCATCTGCATCTTTCCAGACTTTGAATTTCTCCCTGAAAGAGATGAGCTTCTCGATATTTATTTCAAAAACCGCCCATTCCGGTGACTCTTTTGCCGGTAGAACAGGATTCCCCTTAAAATCAAACAGAAATCTTTGTCCCGAATAGCTGTCATTAGGGTCATCTCCTTTTCTGTTAACAAATGCAAAGTACGAAAGGTTCTCAATTGCTCTTGAACGACATAGTGGTTCTATCACAGAATCTCTTGATGAAGACCAGTTTGCAACATTAATCATTATGTCGTATGACAGGTTCGAGTTCCTGCTCCAAACAGGAAATCTGAGGTCGTAGCATATCTGCAATGCAATATTAAACTCTTTGTATTTAATTATTGTTCTCTTATCTCCTCTTGTAAATAGGGTATCCTCTTTAGCCGGAGAGAAAAGATGCCTTTTATCGTAGTAAAAGTCTTTGGATGGTGTTACAAACAGAGCTCTGTTAAAATATTTTCCGTTTTCAATGACCGGTATTGACGCTAAAAGAGCTGCATCAAGTTTTTTCGACCACTCCTTTAGCCATCTGTAAGTGGTTCCATCAGGGGGTTCGGCATTTTTCCTACTTATAGAAAACCCGGTAGTGAAATATTCAGGAAATATAAACAAATCGGGTTTTAAAATACCGGAGTTTAGAAATTCACTTAACAGAGTATCGTATTTTTCTCTGTTTTTTTCCGGGTCTTCCCACTGCATGTCACAATTGAAAAGTGCTAACTTCATTTTTTAAAATTAGTTGTATATTGTAATATATTTCGTGCAAAGATAGTCTTTAAAAAATTCAATAACTAAACAAAAACTCCTGTTGTATGCAGGTACATTTTCATATTAAGTACAAAACCATTTACGGTGAGAGAATCATTATTCAACTGTTTGAAAACATCAAAAACAAAACAGATGATAATGGACAAATCTTTGAAATGGATTACAATGGTGATAGTTGGGAAACCAAACTGTCATTTAACGAAAACACCTCTCTATATTACAGATATCGCCTTATTAGTGACCATAATAAGATAGAAAATGAAGCGGGATCTCACAGAGTTCTGCATACTGGGAAAGAAACAAATATTGATGTTTTTGACGAGTGGAGATCGTATAACAACCTCACTCCTTTCTACTCGTCTGCCTTCACCGGTATATTGTTCAAAAGAGAACAATGGCACAGCTTTATATGTGGGCGTCTTGTAATTAAGGTTTTCTCTTTAAACATAACCGCTGAGACCTCAGTTTTAATAACCGGCAACTGCAGTGCTTTAGGTAACTGGATGCCTGATAAGTCACCCGGTTTAATGTATTGTGGAGAGGGCGTATGGGGAATAGCTCTTGTAAGAGAGAATTTACCAACTAAACTCGAATATAAATTTCTCCATAAAAAAATTACAGGAGATGAACCGGAGTATGTATGGGAAGAGGGGCTAAACCGAGAGGTTGACCTCAGTGATGAAACCACAATATTTATTAACCACAATAGCACAAACATTACCCCTTTGAAACCCAGATTTGCAGGCACAGCAATACCTGTTTTTTCACTCAGAAGCAGAGAGAGCTGCGGAATTGGAGATTTTGGAGATCTTTTTAAAATGGTAGATCTCCTGAAGATTACATCTCAGAATAT
>CAZPFI010000124.1:0-4980 GCA_964585795.1 uncultured Muribaculaceae bacterium
TTAGCGTGACATAATTTATATCATTGTTCTTCTTAGGATTAAAAGCAAACAATATGCCCATAGACAAAGCCAGAAGAGATAAGCGGGAAATGAATGTTTTAGTATGCATAATTATAAAGTTACAATATCCAGAGACAATTAATTGAACTGTCCGGTCGGATTTCTACAAATCCTACCGGACAGTCTAATCGGCTTAGTTCTGCCATCCCGGGTTTTGCTGAAGATTCTTATTGAGGTTCAAATCTTCCAATGGTATGGGGTAGAAATAGTCTCTGTTTTCGTTAAATGTAATTGTTACTGCCTTGTATGGGCTGAGGTTTCCGGATAGTCCGTCCGATAATGGTCTTTGTCTGATATCAATAATGGTGGGTGTTCCGGCCGGAATACCTGTTGTATTTCCATTGTGAAGAAATACATCAATTTTTCCGTCATTATTGAAGTCGTACCCTCCCAATCCGGGGAAATAAATTCCTAGCATCGGTTTTTCGAGCTTTTTACCTTCCTTCCATCTCATCAAATCATCCCACCTTAATCCTTCCATAAAGAGTTCCACACGCCTCTCTCTTCTAATTTCAAGAATAACTCCTTTGTTCGCCCCTTTATCAACATTAGGATACATCGCCTCAAGATAGGGATCGGGATTTGCGTTAGAAGTTGCCAGATTCATATGAGGCATTCCTACCCTGTCGCGAAGTTTGTTTACAGATTTATCAAGATCGGCTTGAGTTATTGTGCCCATTTCTGCTTTGGCTTCAGCATAAATTAAAAGGGCCTCGGCAAACCTGAAAATTATCTGGTCATTAAAAGCAACATTATAAATCCACTGTTCTCTGGTGGGCAAAGATTTTATTATCCTATATCCGGTTATTGTCCCGCTAAGATCAACCGGCTCTATGGTACTCTCTCCCGTTACCGTATAATTTGGACCTGCTGTTGTTTGAGTAAGGCGAGGATCGCGATTCTGCATTTCATCATAGAACTGCATCGTTGCATAGCCGGGGATATCTGTGAATCTGCTTCCACTCTTCATTAAGTAACTATTCACCATATCTTTTGTCATTCCAAAAGAGCCCATTGTGGGAGATGTTAAAAGATAGGCCAGATTGTGCCTTCTTAACTCAGTGTGATAATCTGCTGCAAGGATAGTCTCAACAGCATCCTGGTTGTTTCTTGCAAACAATTGTCTGTAGGAGTTATTTACACCACCGGTGGTGTACAGTGTGTATGCCCCGGAATTCATGAGCTGTTCTGCTGCCGAAACTGCTTCATTAAGAAAAGTCTGATAGCCCTGAATGTTGTGGTATTTTCTGAAGGTTCCCTCAAACAAAGCAATTCTTGCCTTTAAAATTAGTGCGGTATGTTTGGTTACTCTGTTGAGAATCTTCTCTGCAGGAATATTGTTAATAGCGAAATTAATGTCAGCAAGGACAGAATCCATTACCATTATTCTCGAATCTCTGGCTTTGTAAAGATCTTCATCACCTGCTTTTAACTCCTTACCATACCATGGAACATCTCCAAAAGTTTTGACTTTATCAAAATAGAAATAAGCCCTGAAAAACCTGGCAATTCCCCCATATTTTTTCTTTGCCTGCTCATCGGGACACTTGCTGTAATTAGCTAAAAAGAAATTAATTGATCTTAGCTGGGTCCAGTTCCATCCTCCGCTTCCTCTGGTTACAGGAACTATACGGGTTCCCAAAACTCTTGTACTTAAACCCGATCTTCCTACATTATCCGAAGCATCATCATGCTCATCAAGAGTTCCATAGCTTGGAAAATGGCTGTAAAACCCGTTAGTGTAAACCTCCAGATCTGTTGCCGTATTGAAAAATGTTTCTGCATCCAGTCTGTCCAACGGTGGTCTGTTAAGGAAATCCTTTTCACATCCGAAAAGTATCAGACCAACACAAATTATTATAATATTAAATATTAGCTTTTTCATTTTCATGATTTTAAAAAGTTTTATCATTCTATAATGTTATGGAAATTCCGAATGAGTATGTCTTTCCGTATGGATACTCTTCCATCTCCGATCTGCCTGTTGCATCTCCCGGATTATTATACCCAATACCTGATGCAGCCTGTTCGGGATCAATGTATTTTGTCAGACCACCGAAGCTGAAAGTAAACAGGTTTTCTCCACTGAAGTACAGTCTGAGATTTTGAATATTTAACTTGCTGGTAATTTTCTGTGGAATTGTATATCCCAATGTAAGGTTCTTAACCCTTAAAAATCCCACATTTTCAAGATAGTAACTATTTGGAGTATAAAGCATACGGTTTGCACCCAGTGCTGTATATCCCCTGTAAATTTGCGGATATTTTCCTCCCGGTTTTTCCGGATCCCACGCCTGCGCAATAAGGTCCTTTCTTATGAAAGAGGCCTGAGGTCTGTCATAATGACCCCAATAAGCTATACCACCTGGCGTCCAGTGTTGTTTTGCAACACCATTTCCTGCCATTGAAAAATCGATATTTTTCCAATTTGCATTAAGTGAAAAACCAAATGGAAACTGAGGCATTGCGTTACCTATTACCTCAAGATCTCCTGGGTTATCCAATGTATATTGCCCCCTGCTTATCTCACCGTCATTATTTCTGTCAACATACTTTATGTCACCGGCTCTGAAAGTCTTCCACTCTACATTTTGGTTATTTACGATAAGAGAGTAAACCTGTCCCAATTGCTGTGACGGGTTGCTAAACGACTGATAATAAGCCCTTGCCTCTTCGTCTGTTTGAAATTGCCCTTCAATTCTGTAGCCCCATATTTCACCAAGCTTCTGGCCTTTCCAGTATGTACTCATCAAACCTTCAGGGTTTGGATAGTCTGTTATTCTTGCAACATAATTATACATACTGAATGTTGCCCTGACATTTAAAGGACTACCTCCTATTACAAATCTGTCGCTGTAACCTAGAGTAAATTCAAAACCCTTGTTACTCAAGCCAGCAATATTCTCACGCGGTGATGATGCTCCAAATACAGCAGGAAGAGGTTGTCCCGGAACATACATCCCTTCTGTTCTTTTGTCGTACCAGTCGAAGCTAACCATGAGTTTGTTGTTCAACACTCCAAAGTCTGCACCAATATCGAAAGATTTTGTCTCTTCCCATGTAACAGCTGACGGGAGTGGAGATGGTGCTCCAATAAAGTTCTCTTGCACCCCGTTAAACAGCCAGGATGTCTTAGAGCTGGACAGAGTCTGCAGGAAAGTGTACAGGCCGATGCTTTGATTGCCAAGTTTACCGTAGGACAATCTAAATTTAAATGTGTTTATAACATTTGCAATAGGGTCCCAGAACGGTTCTCTGCTGAGGAACCATCCGGCTGATACAGATGGGAAGAAGCCCCATCTGCTGTAAGACGGGAACCTGGAAGATCCATCATATCTTGCATTCACCTCAAGCAGATATTTATCTTTATAGTCATAATTAAACCTGCCAAAATAACCCTGTACAGCCCAGTTATTAGCTGCACCTGTTAAAGTAAGGATGTTCGTTCCTAAACTAAAGTTTGCCAAATCCGGATATAATAAATCTCCATGCTCACCAAGGATTTGATTGTAAAGCGACTCTTCCTGATTATATCCGAGCATCAGTTTAAAGTTATGTGCATCATTGACTCTCTTCGAGTAGGTTCCATAAAGATTCAGAGCATTATAACCGGTTCTCTCACGAGATTCCGAAAGTCTGTTCAAACCCGAAGTAGTTAAGGTAGCTCTGGTTCCTGAGTAGAACTGAAACCTGTTTAATCGTGTTGCAACCGAACGGTAATTCAATCTGTTGCTATAATCAAAATTAATCTCAAGACCTTCTACCGGAGTTAATTTAACATTGAAAGTGTTTATCAACTGTTCGAACTTTCTTGTTCTCCAACTATTACCATCCTTCATCGCAGCAATATTACCCATCGAGGTCTGATAGGGGATTCCGTCAATTTCTGCCGGTTGCCATGAATAGTATGTAAGGAAGGTGCTGGCAGTAAGGTAACCTGCAAAACCCGTGTTGCCTCCACCGTACTCTATCTCATCGCTGGTGTTAAACTGAGTATTTGTAGAGACCTCAAGCCAGTCTGTAATTTGGAAGTTTAGTGTACCTTTCAGGTTGTACTTTTCAAGATGTCCGGGCGCAATATTATTATAATCACTCGCTTTAAACCTTCTGGCCGAAAAATATCCTTTTAATTTTTTCGAACCTCCCGAAATTGATATATTGTGATTATCTGTTGGCTGCCATGTTCTGAACATGCGTTTATACCAGTTAGTACTGTAAAAAAACTTTTTATTACCATTTGGTAATGTTTCAAAGAAGGGCTCAATCTCTCCACTGGCAACTTTCTGAATAGTTATCCAATCCTGCTCATTATATCCGGTAAAAGAGGTACCGTTATATCCATAGATTCCTGCATCACAAAGCTTACCATGCAGATAGGGATCGGAGATAAAATCTGTACGAACTGTAGGTTTTGTCCATCCGAAATTATTACTGTAAGTAACCCTAATATCCTCCTCCTTCCCTCTTTTTGTAGTCACAAGAATAACTCCAAATGCACCTCTTGCTCCGTATATTGCAGATGATCCTGCATCTTTAAGAACGGTAACACTCTCGATATCTGCCGGATTAATTAGAGCAAGATCACCTTCAATATTATCCACCAATACCAAAGGCGATCCTCCGTTTATCGAGTTAAAACCACGGATATTAATTTCAGGAGCATTCCTGGGGTCTCCCGTGTTCTGTTTTATATTCAATCCCGGCATTAAACCCTGTAGAGCAAAAGCGATATTGGATGACGGTCTTACGGCAATATCAGATGTATTTACCTGTTGGACAGCTCCTGTAAGGTTAGCTCTTCTTTGTGTACCGTAACCAACAACTACTGCCTCCGATAAAAGCAGGGCGTCTTCGTTAAGCTTAATAGTTAATGTTGTTCTGTTGTTTACCGGAATTATCTGTCTTTCGTAACCAATTGCA
>CAZPFI010000125.1:0-4835 GCA_964585795.1 uncultured Muribaculaceae bacterium
TTATTTATAAACACCGCAAAAGTCAAATTCTTGCTTTTCGGGTGTTTTAAGGTAGTTTATAAATTGTTTATGTCTCACAAGCCAAGCGATTATGTCGGCTTTTTGATAGGCTTCTTTGTGGTCTATGAGGTTGAATGTTTTGTGGGTTTTAATGTTTGGTTCCACTACAAGTACCTGGGCACGGGCTTCGCTGATTATTCGGCTGGTTATGTATTTTGCGGGCGATTCGCGAAGGTCGTCAATATCGGGTTTGAATGCGAGTCCCATGCAGGCTACTACTGGTTCACGGTTATGATTTGCTTCGAATTGGTTGCAGGCTTTTATCACTTGGTTGGCACACCAATCGGCTTTGTAGTCGTTTGTTTCGCGAGCTCTTTTAATAATTTGGGCCTGTTCGGGGAAATCGCTTACTATAAACCATGGGTCAACAGCTATGCAGTGGCCGCCTACGCCGCTGCCGGGCTGCAGAATGTTTACCCGTGGGTGTTTGTTGGCTAATTCTATAAGTTTCCATACATCTATATCGGCTTTGTCACATATGATAGAGAGTTCGTTTGCAAATGCTATTTGAACATCGCGGGAACTATTTTCGGTAAGTTTGCACATCTCTGCAGTACGCGCGTTGGTTGTATGGAGATTGCCTTTTACAAAATGTTTATAGAATTCTATTGCTTTATTTGAAGACTCTTGGTTGATGCCGCCTATTACACGATCGTTATGCTCAAGTTCGTAAATGACATTTCCGGGAAGTACTCGTTCGGGACAGTAGGCTATGTAGATTTTATCTTCAAGTTCGGGGCGTATTTTGAAGATAAGGTTAGCCATTCTTTCTGTAGTCATTACCGGTGAAGTACTCTCAATGATTAAAAGGTTACCGGATTTGAGAAATGGTATTATCGCTTTTGTTGCACTCTCTACATATGAGATATCAGCTCTACGATTTTGTTTGAATGGAGTGGGGACTACAATCAGGAATACATCTGCCTCTTGCGGCTTTGTTTGAGCTTTTAATTTCCCTTTTGTCACAACATCCTTTACAACATCACCTAAACCGGGTTCAATTATATGGATTTCACCACGATTTATTGTGTCTACAACCTCAGGATTAATATCGACACCAGTGACATCAATCCCGCTTTTTGCCGCAACCGCTGCTGTTGGCAGGCCTATATAGCCCAGTCCCATAAAAAGTGCCCTCATATATGTTTTAAAATTTAATTAACTCCTCTGCTATTCTTGAGCAGGCTAATCCATCACCGTATGGATTATTTGCCTTGCTCATTTTATTATAATAATTTGCATCAGTTAGCAGCTTGTTTGTCTCTTCAATAATTAGATTTCTATTTGTTCCAACAAGTTTTACCTTCCCTGCTTCTAGTGCCTCAGGTCTCTCTGTTGTATCTCTCATTACAAGAACAGGTTTACCTAGGCCCGGTGCCTCCTCTTGAATTCCGCCGCTATCTGTAAGAACAAAGGTGCAGAGGTTCATTAGATATACAAATGGTAAGTAGTCAAGTGGTTCAATGAATATTGTGTTGCTATTTTGCTCTTTTTTCTCTCCGAAAACCTCTTTGATTGACCTTCTAACATTTGGATTGAGATGCATTGGGTAAAGAAAATCGGTATCATTATGAATTTGAGCGAGTTCTTTTATTGCAGAGCAGATATTAATAAACCCGTTCCCGAAATTCTCCCTTCTATGGCCGGTAATTAGTACCATTTTTCTGTTACCGTTAATCCATGATAATAGTTTGTCTTTATCTATGCCTGCATTTATTAATATGTTTTGGATCTCATCAGTGATTCCTTCTCTATCTTTTATTTGATTAACCACCATATGAAGAGCATCTATAACTGTATTACCAGTTATAAATATCGAGCTCTCGGGAGTGTTCTCCTTCAGCAGATTCTCTTTGCTTAACGGGGTAGGGGCAAAGTGCAGTGTAGATATCCTCCCTGTAATTCTTCGGTTCATCTCCTCGGGCCATGGACTATATATATTATCTGTCCTTAATCCAGCCTCAATATGTCCTACAGGGATCTTGGCATAAAAAGCAGCTATTGCAGCCGCTGTTGATGTTCCTGTATCTCCGTGTACAAGAACAATATCCGGCTTTGACTCTTTAAGCACATCCCTCATTCCAAGCAATACACTTGATGTTACATCATAAAGATCCTGACCCGGTTTCATTATGTTTAGATCATAATCAGGAACAATTTTAAACAGGTTTAATACTTGATCAAGCATCTCTCTGTGTTGAGCTGTTACTGCTACAATTGTATGAAATTTATCAGAACGACGCTGAAACTCCTTAACAAGGGGAGCCATTTTAATCGCCTCGGGACGGGTCCCAAAGACAAGCATTACTTTTTTCAATACTCTATTTTTTTAATAATCTGCTAATGATTCTGCTCTTCTCAACTCTCTTGACGGTTGAGTTTGCCATCTTGCTGAAGATTCCCGATATAGACACTAATTTGGATAATTATTCAGTTACTAATATATAAATCTCCAATCTGGACCCCACTAAAGTTACGTTCGTCAATGAACATTTCGGCATTTAGCTTTCTCGCCTTGCCGGAGGGATGAGTTCGGGATGGTTGCGATTGGTGGTAAATAAGAGAAGATAATAAGGGTTTGGTTAAGGACAACAACCATCTTGTGAATTCTATTCTCTGTAAAGAAGTTATTGAGGAAGTGGATTGAGTACTTCTTGCTGAACCTCTCCCTCATTACAATATAGTTTTATCTGTATATTCTGCAATTATTAATTTATCAGGTACTAGACCTACCAGTGCCGAGTCAATTAACAAATAGACAAACTCTTTTTTTTTGTCTTCGGATAACTCAGATTATTAATTACTTAATTCGCTCTATTATCTTTTTTATATTAGGCCATCCAAGAATCCATCCAATTCCAACAATAAGTCCAAGAAAAGTATATCCTATTAACATCATTGCCCTTCTTGGGCTTGATTTTTCTGATGGTATGATTACAGGTTCAATTATTGTAAGGATTGGTGTGGTTTCTGTGACTGCAATCTTTGCCTGCTCCTTCTGTTTAGCAAGTTCAGTATAGACGCTCAACAGAAGGTTATACTCCGAAGTTAACTTCTCTTCCTGAGTTCTTGCCATTGCAGAAGCCAGACTTTTATTGGCATCTCTAAATCTTGCAAGTTCTGCCTGTTTTGTTTCAAAATTTTGCTTTGCCTCATCATAACTCCTCTCAACAAACTCTAAATTACTTCTAACCTTCTCAAGTTTAAATTCGGTAATATACTTCTGAAGAAGTTGCTGTGCCTTTAATATGACTTCAGCTGCAACTTTTGGTTCGTTACTTGTGTAACTGATTGTTATATAGCCATCTTTGCTATTTAGATTGAATGATAAATTTGAATTAATTTTATTAATTGCACTATTCTCTTTATGCGTTAGACTGTATATATGATCATTCGTCACAGAACTATCAATTACCATTTGATCCTCCTTACTATTTCTAAAGGTTTCAATTATAACAGATGGCAGACCAATCGTATATTTTTTAAAAGCCCCCAAAAGATTAAATGTACTGTATTCTTTATTTGTGGTATATTCATAATAGCTGATAGGTTTTTTGGCTTTTGTAAAACTATATTCTGAATATATAAGCTCCTTTTGAAAGTTTACATTTTTAAGAATTTTCGGATAAACAGTGGGGGAGAGAACCTCTCCACTACTCATAGAGCCTAGGTTAATTCCTGCCATTGCTGCTAGCCCACCTAAGTTTCCGCCTACTCTTTTCTCACCTGTTTGTGGAACCATTGTAGTTGAGGCGGTATATTTATTTGGTGTGAAGATTGCAATAAATAGACCTAATGCAATGAAAATTATGGTGATCTTGATAATAAACCTTCGGTTTGCCCAAAGTTTTGCAGCAATCTCAATAAGATCAATATCATCTTCTGCAGAATTCATTCTGATAATATCTTTGTCTTTATCTTCCATGTCTATCTTATTATTGCCATGATTAAAGCTGCTATTGAGGCTATTGATGTTGAGATACCCATAATTTCGCTTGTTGTTATTTTATCTTTTTCAGGTTTATGTGGTACAATTATTTCACAGCCTGGTTCAATTCGGGAGTTAGGGCCTTTTGAGACTTTTCCGTTCATGTAAACCACGTAGGCTCTGTTTTTGCGGGCTCTAAATCCGTAGCCGCCGGCGTTCTTAATGTAGTCGTTCATGGTCATATCGCGGGAGTATGCTACGGCGTTAGGGTACATCACAGCACCTGAGATTTTTACCACATTGTTCATTCCGGGAATAGTTATGACGTCGCCGGCTTTTAAAACAATATCATCATCTCCACCTGGATTTGAGAGCGCTTTTGAAAGGTCGAAGCCAATCTGATAATTTCCGGATATGTTGAGACTTTCAACAGCTATTGAGTCGCTGCCTGTATTTTTTGTGAGTTTCAAGGAAGATTGCATCTGAGCATATTCGTCAGGTGTCATTTTACGAGTAATTCGTGTACCCTTTATATATGCACCAGTAGTGAGTCCACCTGCACGTTTGATAACAGATGAAATTCGTTCATCTTTATCAACAAGTGAGTATGTTCCGCCAAAGAGAACTTCTCCGTTAACAGTAACGTTTTTTTGCTCTTCATAACCTGGAGATCTGCGGACTACAACAATGTCGTATGGTCTGAGTGTGAACTCTTTGTCTCCATAAATAATGAAGCCTCTATCGAGTGTGAAATTAAAGACTTCGCTCTGTATATCAGACTCTTCTGTACTTAATGGGTTTTTAATTCGCCTTGAGACATCTACCCTTGCCCTTGATGCCGATTCCA
>CAZPFI010000126.1:0-4826 GCA_964585795.1 uncultured Muribaculaceae bacterium
ATATATATTCTGGACAACGATGTTACAATAACTGTTACAAGTGCTGTAAATGGGCTGAAAAAGAGGCCCACATTAACAAGAAGAACTGTACGCGTATCAAAAACCAAACCCTCAGTAAGAGTCCAGGGTGTATTCATCAGCAGAATACCAACACCTCCCAGAACAATACCTGCAAATAGCTTATTAATATGCCTTCTGAATACCCTTTCGTTTGTCCATACCATATCGTATATAAGGGTAAAGGCCAATAGAATGGCAACATTTTGCAACAGACTTAAAAACATTTTACTGCCCATATTGTACTCCGGACCCTATTAATTGTTATAACTCTGCACCATAAAAAAGCCCCGCTAAAGATAGCAAAAAATCGTATATAAAAATATTCCCATTATTATTGAACCTTTTGTCTGTTTTTTTATGTAATTTAGCAGAAGTGGTTTTTAACACTTTACAATTAAGTTAGTTGAAAAAAATACTCAGCATAGACGGAGGCGGAATAAGAGGTATTTTACCCGCCGCAGTTATGGCTCATCTCGAGAGAAGGGCTCAGTTGGCTTCCGGCAACAATGAGATAAGAATAGCCGATATGTTCCATCTGCTTGCAGGTACATCTGCCGGAGGCATACTCACCTGCCTCTACCTTACACCAAAAAATTCTCCCCAGGATAACAGACCAAAATATTCAGCATCCGAAATCCTCAATTTTTACACTGAGCTTGGCCCTCTTCTGTTTAAGCGTCCGTTCAGCTACCTTCTCCGTTCGGGTTTCGGGCTTTTTAGAAGCAGGTACAGGGAGGATGCTCTTTACACTTTTGCAAAAGAGATTATTGGAGAGAGTTATGTGTCGGAAGTAATGAAAGATTGTCTTATAACCGCATACGATTTAAGCAGCCGTAAAGCTTTGCTTTTCAGCCGTTACTCAACTGAACGGTACAAAGAGATGGCAGATTATAAATTGTGTGACATTGCATGTGCCACATCTGCAGCTCCTTCCTATTTTATCCCGGCCCGCATTTTTGCCAAAGACTCATCGTCAAGACATCTGGTTGATGGGGGTGTATATGCAAATAATCCTGCGATGTGCTCATTTGTAGAGGCGATAAAATTGTGGCCCGATGTTCCGGTAAAAGATTTCTATATGCTCTCTGTCGGCACCGGTAAAGTGGTAAAACCTTACCATTACAGTAAAACAAAGAGATTTGGCTATACAGACTGGCTGGCACCCATTATTGACATCTTTACTTCGTCAGTTGCAGAGACCGTCGATTATCAGATGAAGCAGATATTCGGCGTCAACAATGTGCCTGATAACTATTTAAGAATAGAACCACCTATACTAACAGCAGATGTTAAGATTGACAACGCATCTATTTCAAATATCCGCAAACTAGAGTCTGCAGCACAAAATTTTATCGACCACAACTCCCCTCTTTTTGACAAGCTGTGCAAAACCCTTATATAGTTTCTTGTCAAAAATGATTAAATTCGCACAATAACACCGCTAAATGCTTTCTGATGTTAATAGCTGTTGACTTTGACGGGACAATCGTAAGACATAAATACCCTGCAATTGGAGAGGAGATCCCTTTTGCAATAGATACACTTAAACTTATCCAAAAGGAGCTTAAGCACAAGCTTATCCTCTGGACTGTCCGCGAAGGAGAGCTTCTGGAGGAGGCAGTTGAATTTTGCCGGGCAAGAGGACTCCATTTTTATGCTGTAAATCAGAATCATCCCGAAACTCCAAATTTTGAGGTACCCAGGAAGTTACTCGCAGATATGTTTATTGATGACAGAAATTTTGGAGGCCTGCCGGATTGGGGCTTTCTTTATAACGCATTAAAAGAGAGGCCGGATGAGTGCTTTTCTACTGATATTTTCCACACTGCAGAGCAGGAGCAAAAGAAGAGAAAAGGTCTGTTTGGTTTTAAAAAAAGATGATATGAAAGGAATTGTACTGGCCGGTGGAGCAGGCACCCGGCTGTTCCCTGTTACAAAAGGGGTATCCAAACAGCTGTTGCCCATTTATGACAAACCGATGATCTACTACCCTGTTTCGGTGTTGATGCTCGCCGGAGTAAGGGATATTTTAATAATATCAACTCCATCCGATCTTCCTCAGTTTAAAAGATTGCTGGGAGACGGCAGTGATTACGGTGTAAGGTTCTGCTATGCAGAACAACCCTCGCCGGATGGTCTTGCACAGGCTTTCATTATTGGAGAAGAGTTTATAGGCAATCAACCGGTATGCCTTGTGCTGGGAGACAATATCTTCTATGGCCAGTCTTTTACCCGTATGTTAAAGGAGGCGGTTGAGGATGCAGAAAAAAACACTCTTGCAACCGTATTCGGCTATTTTGTCAATGACCCTCAGCGTTACGGTGTTGCCGAGTTTGACAGACAGGGTAAAGTGCTGAGTATTGAGGAGAAACCACAAAACCCAAAAAGCAACTACGCAGTTGTAGGCCTCTATTTCTACCCTAATAAGGTTGTCACTGTTGCCAAAAATATTAAACCTTCAGCAAGAGGAGAGCTGGAGATAACAAGTGTTAATCAGGAGTTTCTTAAAGAGAGTAAACTAAAGGTTCAGTTGCTGGGCAGAGGTTTTGCATGGCTTGATACCGGCACACACGATTCGTTGTCAGAGGCCTCTACCTTTGTGGAGGTAATTGAGAAAAGACAGGGTCTGAAAATTGCCTGTCTTGAAGAGATTGCATTCAACAAAGGTTGGATTGATAAAGATAAACTACTGGAACTTGCGCGCCCCATGTCCGGCAATCAGTATGGTAAGTACCTGACCGATATAGCAAACCGATGAATATAATAGAAACCTCCATACCTGATGTTCTTTTAATTGAACCTGATTTATATACAGATTCCAGGGGCTATTTTTTTGAGTCTTTTTCTGCTGCCTGGTTCGAAGAGAATATTTGTTGCACAAAGTTTATCCAGGATAACGAATCACAGTCGGTTTATGGTGTATTAAGAGGTCTTCATTACCAGACACCACCATTTGCACAGAGCAAACTGGTTAGAGCTGTAACCGGCTCTGTTCTTGATGTTGCCGTAGATATTCGTAAAGGATCTCCTACATACGGCAAATATGTGGCAGAAGTTCTCTCCGAAGAGAATAAAAGAATGATGTTTATACCAAGAGGATTTGCCCACGGTTTTGTTGCTTTAAGCAGTAAATGCCTGTTTGTATATAAGTGTGATAACTACTACTCCCGTGAACATGAATGTTCTGTCTGCTGGAACGATCCTTCGTTAAATATTAACTGGCAGATTCCTGTTGAGGATATTATTCTCAGTGATAAAGACCGCCGGAACCCGCTGTTGAAAGATGCCGTTGTGTTCAACTATTTCGATAAACTGTATTAAATAACCCAATCACTCCCTATGGCAAACATTTTAATTACCGGTTCAAACGGACAACTTGGCAGCGAGTTGAAGATTTTGCTTTCGGCAGAGAAGCGTCACACAGTTTTTTTCACCGATTTACCCCGGCTTGACATATCCGATAACATGGCGGTTAGTGACTTAGTTGAGAAAAACAACATAAATGCAATAGTCAATTGTGCCGCTTATACTGCTGTGGACAAAGCGGAAGAGGAGCCGGAAATATGTTTTAAAATTAATGGTGAAGCCCCCGGTACTCTTGCTGCAATTGCCGCTAAATACAGTGCTCTGTTGATTCACATATCCACAGATTATGTTTTTGACGGGCTGGCTCACTCCCCATATACAGAGGATAGTGTTACCAATCCATCCGGTGTTTACGGGAAGTCAAAGATGGAGGGTGAGAACAGAATTGCAAATAGCAGTGCCAACTACATCATTGTTAGAACATCGTGGCTTTACTCTGCATTTGGTAACAACTTTGCCAAAACAATACTAAAATTATCATCCGAAAAGGATATCATTAATGTTGTTTACGATCAGATAGGCACACCTACTTACGCTGCCGACCTGGCTAAAACAGTTGTAGCAATACTAAACCGAAATTTAGTTAAAAACAATATCCTGCCACCCGTTAAAGTGGGCATATACAACTATTCCAACGAAGGTGTATGCAGCTGGTACGATTTTGCTGTTGAAATTGTTAAAATGGCCGGGCATAAATGCAGAATTATACCTGTGACAGGAGAAGTTTTTAAACAGAAAGCCCGGCGTCCTGCCTTCTCTCTCCTGGACAAAACCAAGATTAAGGATGAGATGAACATTACGATTCCTCACTGGAGAGAGTCTCTTGAAGAGTTCTTTAAAGTGTTGAACAATAATTAACCAATAACTTATAGAGCATATATATGTCTAAAAAAGTACTTATTACAGGAGGCGCTGGATTCATAGGGTCGCATCTGGTACGGCTGATGGTTAACAGGCATCCCGGTTATCAATTTTTTAACCTCGATCTTTTGACCTATGCGGGAAATCTGGAAAATCTTAAAGATATTGAGGATAGGAGCAATTACACATTTATCAGGGGAGATATCTGCGATTACGGTTTAATATCTCACTTGCTGGATAATCACAAAATAGACTCTGTAATACATCTTGCAGCAGAGTCTCATGTGGACAGAAGTATAAAAGATCCACTCTCTTTTGCACGGACAAATGTAATGGGAACGCTTACCCTTTTACAGGCCGCAAGAGAGGTGTGGAGCAAAGGAGAAAGAGGAGATGGCATCCCCTTTAATGGAAAACTCTTTTATCATGTATCTACAGATGAGGTTTACGGCTCATTGGAAAATGACGGAACTCTTTTTACGGAAGATACAAAATACGACCCCCGCTCTCCATACTCTGCTTCAAAGGCCTCAAGTGAT
>CAZPFI010000127.1:0-4796 GCA_964585795.1 uncultured Muribaculaceae bacterium
GTATCGCTTGTCAAATTGAGTATACGATTTGAGATCTGTTAATGCCTCTTCCAGAAAGTAGTTTTTTCTGTCAATTTCCGGCCCTGTCTTAACAATTTCTCCTCCGCTTCTAACCTCTCCTGCTGCTGTCATAGGGAACCCGCTTGTGTTAAAATTCTCAATATGGTCAACACATCTTTTACCGGAGGCAATGTTTTGGAAACACTCATCATGAGTGCTGCCCAAAGGCTTCTTTACTCCTATAACTGTAATTACAACACTGTTATTCATAATTATGTATTTGGGTTCTCTCTGAAAAAAGCAATAGCATCCTCCCGGCTGTCAAGCATTGGATGGCCTGTTAACTCTGAAGTTGTAAGCAGAGCAAATCCTGCTTCAGCTGTGTCGTCGAAATGCAGTTTTCCAGCACCAATTAGCACTGTCCCTGTAGTCTCTGCAAGAAGCGCACTGTACAGAAGACCCGATGCAGAGCCCAGCAGAGCTGCATTGGCACCTTTAAGGTCATGTTCAATTGAGATAAAACAGTGAACCATATTTCTCATCATTTTAAAATGAGAGAGAGGGGAGATTGAAGGAACTGCAGTCTGAATAAATTCCAGAGATGAGAAGGGTTTGTTACTATCCGAAAACACCTCACAGGCCTGTTTATAAAAGTCCATCATCTCGGTATCGGCTGTTGAGTAAAAAAATGGTGTAGAAGATTCAATATTTTTATCCCTGAGAAGGGTACCTGCACAAACCACCGCTGCCATTGTCTCCCGGGTATAGTATTTTACAAGTTTACGCTTTTTAACAAAGTCATAAACCGGGATCTCCTCGCCGGGGCAATATTTTCTGTAGATTACAGTCATTATGGTTCAATTACCAGGGTGTTCCTGAATGCCAATTCCATCATTTTTTTTGAACTGCTCTCCATTTCAGGTGTGAGGATATCAATAAACCCGAAAAATAACTCGCCCTGTGCACACAACTTGCCGTTACAGGTGGCTTTTACAGTGGCAACCGCGTACTCGTCCGGATAAAACATCTTAACCTCTGCAAGGTACTCAAGGCAATCACCCGGAATGACAATTTTGCGGTATTTCATCTTATTGATAAGAGTAAGTGCCGCTCTTTTGTGTTTATGTCCGCCGTAAATAAGAGTGTGTTCGAAGAAAAGTCCTGCAAGCTGCGCCAGTCCTTCAAGTATCAGAGAACCGGGGAAAATTGGGTAACCGGGGAAGTGTTCGTTGAAAACATCATCACTCATGGAGACACATTTGATTCCTTTGACATATTTGCCGGGACACATTTCGTCTATTCTGTCTACCAGATAAAACCTCATATTACCTGCTGTTTACTTTTCTGTCAATTGTAATGGCCAGATCCCTTACGGTGAATGTTTCAAAAAGGTCCTTTAGTGTCTGCCCTTCTGTGAAACGGTCGGTTTTGAAATCGGAGTTGAGTTTATTTGCAATCTCTGCAGTAATCCTCCCATCGATAAGTGAGTCCTCCTGAGTAGAGTATTCGGTCATTGCAATCTCCTGAATTTTTATCTTTACTCCAAACTGTGTCTCAATTAAATAGAGAATCTCTACAAAATCGATGCTCTCTGCTCCCAGGTCCTTTACAAGAGAGTCGTGGGGTTTAATATCATCTATGTTTTGGATGCCCAGTACCGGCATTAAAAGTTCTCTCAGCTTAAGTTCTATATTCATATAATTTTTATTTGTTTTTTGTATTTGCAGGGTATCCGACAGGTATCAGTGCTCCTATTTGCCTCTCAGGTGGAAGATTTAAAATTTTTGACATTCCCTCCTGTGCAATAAGGGGGCCGGTCATATAACAGGCGCCCAAACCTATACTTTCGGCCGCCAGAAGGATAAGCATAGATACGCAGGAGATTGATTTTACAGAATTATCCCTTTCCCACATAAGTTGTTGTTTTGATATGTTTTCTCTAAGTATGGATTGTATTACAGGAGATATTCGAAATACAGGAACGAGTATAACAGGGGCTTTGGTAAAAAAGGTGAAATTTCTGCTGTATCTTTTAAACAGATTAAAGGTTTCGCTGTCCATTAAACGGGAAAGAGCATCTACCTCTGCTTCAATACATCTGGCCAGAAGCTCCTTGGTTTGAATTTCAGCTATAGTGACAATTTCCCAGTTTTTTCTGCCTCCTGCATACGGAGAGGTACGGGCAATACTTTGAATCTTTTCAATCAAGTTATCGGCAACAGGGTCTTCAGTAAACTCCCGGCAACTTGACCTGGTTTCACACAACGATTTTAGCGCTTCATATCTCTCCTCCATATTTAACAGATATATGCTGTTTAGTTTGTCTGAGACTAAATTATCATTTTATCTTGTCAATCCAAAATATAATACAACCTTAACAGTTATAACACCAATTATTTTATCACCAAAAAGTAAAAAAATGATTTTTACGATATATGGGTTAATTTATTTTCAAATAAGGTATAATATGAATAATTTAGTAATAAGATTGGGAATTTTCTACAGAAATATTTGATTAACAATATATACTTACCTTAAAAAAAATAATTATGAAAAAACTTCTTTCGCTATTGGTTGTTAGCATCCTTGTTATTGGGACTCTGCATGCACAGTCAGTTACCAAAGGGACAAAGATGTTCAGTCCTCAGTTAACAAACATAGGTTTCAACAGTGTATCTTATTCAATTGAAGGAGAGGATGAGTCTGCGAAAATCAGTCGTCTTGGCCTCTCTGCAGCAGCAGGTTACGCAATTATGGACAATCTTATGATTGTTGGTACTGTTGCTTTTCAATCATTTAAATTTGAAGAGAGTAAACTTTCTGCCATCACTCTTGGTGCTTCTGCAAGGAAATATTTCGATAACGGCTTTTTTGCAGGTGCAGGGGTAAATCTTATTAACGGAAAAATTGGATCGGATGGAGACCACTTCAGCACAACAATGATTGACGGACTGTTAAATGCCGGTTACTCATTTGAAATCTTCCCAAAACTTGCTATTGAACCAATAATAACTTTCAGCACAAAGATTGCCGGAGGTGAGATTAAAGATTTCGATGCAAAGTTAAAATACACACAACTTAGTCTTAGTATCGGATTTAGTTACTATTTTTAGGACTGAATATAAACCAGACCGGTTGTGAAGAGATATCAGATTAAATTCATACTTTTTTTAACTCTTCTGCCCGGCGTAACCAGATTAAGAGCTCAACCGGCCCTTTCTCTGCAGCAATGCAGAGATTCGGCCGTTGTTGTTAATCTGTTTGCCGAACAGTATGAAAATCTTGATGCAATTACCCGGGCAAAGGAGAGCTTATTGAGAAAGATAGTGACTCCCGATGCTGCTCTGTTTGGGCTTTTTACATACCAGTCAGATACACCTGACCCTAACAGTGCCCTTGAAGTTGGTTTCGACTTCAGGCCTATTTCAAATGATCAGTATAGAAGCGGATTGGTTGTTAAACAGCAGATATTTACAGGTGGTGAGTACAAATCTAGAAGGGAGCTTCTATCAAATGAAAGAGATATTGCCGAGAACCGGATAGTGAATCGCAGGATTGAGATGGAGAACAATGTGGATGAACTTTATTTAAGTATTGTTCTGGCATCAAGGAGTGTAGAGATACTAAAACATCAGTTTAATGAGTTAGAGATAGCAGCAGAAAAATTGCAAAACTTCTTTAATGAGGGTAAGGTATTTAAAGTGGAGGTGATTAAAGCTGAGACAGCTCTGTTGGAGACAGAGCAGCGAATTGCTTCAATCAAAGCAGAAGAACAGAAGTTGAGAGCAATGCTTTCTGTAATAACCGGCATTAAAATCAGCGCGGCTGATCTGTTTGTAATACCCGGTAACGAGTTGATCCACCAGAAGGTTACAGACCCCGCATTTGATGAGTTCATGCTCCTGGAGCAGGGGCTAAGCATATCCGAGAGAATTTCAAAATCACAGGCAATGCCTAAAGCATATATATTTGGAGTGGGAGGTTATGCAAAACCGGCTTTGGATATTTTTCTCAACAGACCTGACATTTATGGCATTGCCGGTCTCTCAGTTAAAGTTCCTCTGACTGCATGGAGAGATCATAAAAGATTTAAATCAATCGTCTCATTGCAGAAAAGAGAGCTTGAAATATCACAAAATCTGTATTCAATAAGAAGAGATTATTTAATTACCCGGAATATAGAAGATGTTAAAAAATTTGAAGAATTAATTGAAAGGGACAATCTTTTAATAGAAAAATACTCGCTTATAAGTGAGCAGACACAGAAAATGATAGATGCAGGTGAGGCCGGAGCATCAGATCTGCTTATAGCTTTGTCGCAGGAGTCAAGGGCAAAGATAAGCAGGGAGTATAACAATATTGAGAGGATAAAATCAATAATTAAGAGCAACAGAGTTTTGGCAGGAACAAAATAATTGAGATATGAAAATGAGGTTGTGGATTATATGTCTCCTAATGGTCTTTAACGGATGTAAAGAGCAGACAGAGCTCACTTTCCCCGGAAATTTTGAAGCTGAAGAGACCATGGTATCGGCCGGATCCGGTGGGAGGATTGCGGATATGAGAGTTGTTGAGGGAAGCAGTTACAAAAAGGGAGAGGTTTTGGGGCATATTGACACATCACTTCTCCATCTTCAAAAACTAAAAGTGAAGGAGGAGATAAACGCTTTAAGAGCAGAATTTCCTGATATGCCTGCACAGTTAAGTGTGCTGAGACAGAAGAGAGAGTCACTGGAGAGAGAGTTACTTAGGGCAAAGAGATTGACAGAGACGGGCAGTGCGTCGGAAAAGATGGC
>CAZPFI010000128.1:0-4599 GCA_964585795.1 uncultured Muribaculaceae bacterium
AAAGCGGCACGGCTTGTTAAAGACAGTACATCACATGTTTTATTAATAGGGGAGGGTGCATCATTTTTTGCAAAATCCAAAGGTCTTGAGTCAGTAGATAACAGCTATTTCAGTACAGTTAAAAGGGAGGAGCAGTTCAATCGAATCAAAAAGAGAAGTGAACAATCAGACCCAAGAGGCACAGTGGGATGTGTAGCTCTGGACATTTACGGAAATCTTGCCGCAGCCACCTCAACAGGAGGTATGTCGGGTAAAAAATGGGGCAGAGTGGGTGATGTCCCTATTATTGGAGCGGGCACATATGCAAATAACAAAACAGCTGCAATCTCCTGTACAGGTCATGGAGAGTATTGGATAAGAAGGGTTGTTGCCTACGATATAAGTGCATTAATGGAGTATACCGGCATCTCTTTGGAAGATGCATCGAATGAGGTGATATTTAATAAAATAGATCCAATGGGTGGATCGGGAGGCGGAATAATTGCCGTTGATAAAGATGGGAACATATCATTGGTGTTCAATACAGGAATGATGCACCGTGCCTGGGCTAAATCGAATGGTGAGTATGGCGTGGGTGTTTTAAAAGGAGAAGATAAAACATTCAAACCATAAATGTGATGGGATTAAAATTCAAACCAGGTTTACTTACAAAAATTGTTATTGCTATAGCCCTGGGTATCCTCCTCTCTTTTGTCATGCCATTTTGGAGTGTAAGGATTTTTCAAACAATAAACGGTGTTTTCGCCAACTTTCTAAAGTTTATAATTCCACTTCTGATAGTGGGTTTGGTAGCTCCCGGTATAGCAGACCTTGGAAAAGGTGCAGGTAAATTACTTGCAATAACTGCATTAATTGCATACAGCTCTACAATAATTTCAGGTTTCTTCTCATTTTTCTCTACAAGTTGGGCGATGCCAAAACTACTTGAAAGAGGGGAGATGCTTAATGGAATTAATCTGGAGTTAAGCGATGAGATAAGTGCTTATTTTAGCATCGATATGCCGCCTGTAATGGGAGTTACCACAGCACTTATACTGGCTTTTGTGCTTGGTTTGGGCATTTCTGCTGTTAAAGGAGAGCGCATGAAAGGAGCACTCAGCGAATTTAAGAATATTATTATTCTCATTATAAATAAAATAATAATACCAATACTTCCACTCTATATATTTGGAATATTCTTAAAAATAACTGCAGAAGGTCAGATAGTCACAGTCCTCTCTCTCTTTTTTAAAGTGATAGTTGTAATATTTGTAATGCATATTCTGTTACTGCTGTTTCAGTTTTTTACAGCAGCAGCAGTTACCGGCAAAAACCCTTTCAGGGCGCTTTTAAATATGATGCCGGCATATATGACAGCATTGGGCACCCAATCATCTGCAGCAACTATCCCGGTGACACTTGCTCAGGCCAAAAAGAACGGAGTGGAAGAGGAGGTGGCCGACTTTGTCATTCCTCTGTGTGCAACCATCCATCTTGCAGGCAGTATTTTAAAAATAGTGGCCTGTGCTTATGCAGTAATGTATATGTCCGGGATGGATTCCGGGTTTGCACAATTTCCGGGTTTTATTATGCTGCTTGGTATTACAATGGTCGCAGCACCAGGAGTTCCCGGAGGGGCAATTATGGCTGCAATTGCACTGCTTCAATCTATTTTGGGCTTTAATGAAACACTTATTGGATTGATGGTTGCTCTATACATAACTATGGATAGTTTTGGAACTGCCTGCAATGTTACCGGAGATGGGGCAATAGCGTTAATAATGAATAAAATATATAAAAAAATTAAAGTTTAATGAAGAAAATTGCGCTGCATTGGCAGATACTTATTGCAATAGTAATTGCTATTCCTTTTGGTATACTCTTTCACAGTTTTGCCCCATCTGTCAAATGGTTCGGAGATCTGTTTATTAGGGCACTTAAGATGATCTCAATTCCAATCGTATTCTCTTCTCTGGTTATGGGTGTTTCCAGTTTGGGAGGATATAAAGATCTGGGAAGGCTTGCAGGCAAAACATTCTCTTTTTATGTAATAACAACAGCAATGGCTGCTACGCTGGGTGTGCTTCTGGTTAATGTTTTCAAGCCCGGTTTTGGTGCCGACCTTAACCTAAGCGAAAGTGTAAACGATTTAGCTATTACAAGTTTATCATTCAAAGAGCAAATTGTTAGCATTATTCCGGAGAATGTATTTGCAGACCTTTCAAAAGGTAATATGCTTCCCGTTATATTTTTTGCAATTCTCTTTGGCTTTTTTGTAACCAAGGTATCACAGAGTTCAACTTTAACCATGACCACCTTCTTTAACTCTGCTTTTGAAGTGTTCATGAAGATGACACTGTTTATTGTAAAATTCACCCCACTAGGTGTATTTGCAATTGTTGCCAATATTGTTGCAGCACAGCAGGGCGACCACGATAGATTACTTAGCATAATAAGCAGTCTGGGATTATATACTGCAGTAGTTTGGGCAGGATGTATATTACATTCGGGTGTTGTGTTGCCGGGCCTGGTTTACGGAATTACTCGCCTGAATCCTTATAAGCATATAAAACAGATGTCAATTCCTCTGCTGACTGCATTCTCTACCTGCTCTTCCGGAGCAACTCTGCCGCTGACAATAAAGGAGTCACAGGAGAAGACCGGAGTATCTAATAAAATAGCAAGCTTTGTACTTCCTCTGGGTAGCACAATTAATATGAATGGAACAGCACTTTATGAGGGAGTTACTGCAATTTTTATTGCACAGGCATATGGAATAGATCTTACAATAGCACAACAATTCGCAATAATTCTTACCTCTGTCCTTGCCTCGATTGGTGCCGCCGGAATACCAATGGCAGGATTGGTGATGGTGGCGGTGGTGCTTAGTGCTGTTGGTCTTCCGCTGGAAGGAATAGGTCTTATTCTTGCTGTTCAGCAATTGTGTGATATGCCAAGGACAGCAGTAAATGTTCATGGTGATGCCTGTACAGCAGTGGTGGTTGCTCATACAGAGGGAGAGAAGCTCAATTTATAAACCTCTGCCCGAATTCTTAATATTTGTTTTAATGTCACTTACAAATTCAGTGTCATTAATTAAATCGTCTATGGGTATGTGCATCCTGTATTTCCATTGATGATTAGGGTCGGATGGAATGTTGATTCTCTCTTTTAAAGGATTTTCCAAAGAGAGGTGTTCAAACATTGCAAACCAATCCTGCAGAGGTAGAATTACCAGCATAGAGGGAGAGTGAAGATGAATTGTTATCAACTCTCTGCTAATATCGTTTTCATTACCATTGAGTGTGTTCTCCTTTAAATATAGCTCCTCCCGGTTAATACCGGCCTCGTGTGCAAGCTCCCGAATCCATCCTCTTAAAGTAGATGTATCGTGAGTTCCGGTTGAACAAACTGAAAAGTATGGATAAACTTTAACATTTGAATATCTGTTTCTGCTCTCTTTTGAAAATCTCTGGATTTCCAGAGAGAGTATTTTAAAGTGTGCAAGAATCTGGGGAACGCACCGGGGAACCAACCCCAAATCTTCGGCACAAACCAGCATATTGGAAAAAGTAAGAAGTTCCTGCAATTTCAAGAATCCATTCTCTGCCCATAAATTTTGGTTATTATCAAAATAGTAGTGATTATATACTCTGTTGAATCCGTTTTGTTCTTCTTTGCTAAGATTTTTGTAACAATCAATATTATGAGCATCAACCCTGGGTACATAGCACTCTTTGTTGTATGCATCTTTGATAAAGAGCAGATTAATAACAGATTCATAATTATCTCCCGTTAGGTTAAACTCAGCTAAATCATTTTTACTGTATGAGACAGAGGGATTGAAATGACCAAATATGCCCTCTCTATTCTCTGCAGGTATCTCCCACATCCTGAAAAAGCCCAAAACATGATCTATTCTGTATGCATCAAAAAAGAGAGACATAAAACTAAGCCTTTTACCCCACCAGGAGTATCCGTCTTTGGCCATAATATCCCATCTGTAGGAGGGGAAACCCCAGTTCTGACCTGATTGGGAGAACTGATCGGGAGGAGCCCCGCATTGCATATCAAAATTAAAAAGTTCCGGCTCTGTCCAGGCATCAACAGAGTTCCTGTTAATTCCAATAGGGAGGTCTCCTTTTAAAATAACCCTGTTTTTTGCTGCATACTCTCTAACTTTTACAAGTTGTGAAAACAAAAGAAACTGGACAAATGAATGTAACTTTATATCATTCAGGCAATCTGTGTTATTCAGGGCAAAACTCTCTACCTCCTGCAGATTAAATTTACTAAACTGTGGCCACTCTCTGAAATCTGCAGTGCCAAACCTGTCTCTCAGATGGCAAAATATAGAGTAGGGGAGAAGCCACCAAAGGTTTGTTTTATAGAATACTTTAAACCAGTTGGACTTTAGAACACTTTCACCACTCTCTTCATATAGTTTTTTTATGTAACTCCATTTGACTCTCTCTACAGAGTTATAATCGACATAAGAGAGAGAGTTAAGATAGTCTGCCTCTTTTCTGAAGTTGCTCATAAAAGCAGCATCCATTATCTCTCCTGCCATTTGAAGATTAAGATAAAGCGGATGAAGTGCAAAAACAGAGATTGAATTAT
>CAZPFI010000129.1:0-4413 GCA_964585795.1 uncultured Muribaculaceae bacterium
TTTATTTGTATCTGAAAGAAATTCTTCCTTTTGTTAAATCATAAGGTGACATCTCAACTCTTACTCTGTCACCCGGCAGGATGCGAATATAGTGCATTCTCATCTTTCCGGAGATGTGGGCAATAATTATATGTCCGTTATCCAGCTCTACGCGAAACATCGCGTTTGACAGGGCTTCAATAATTGTTCCCTCTTTTTCAATAGCAGCTTGTTTAGCCATCTGAATTTATCCTTATAATTTAATTCTTTTCATTCTCAATATACTCAAATGTTGATAAGACCTCCGGGGCTCCCTTTTGGACTACAACCATAAGTTCGTAGTGGGCCGAATTCTTTTTGTCAACGGTACTTAGTGTCCAACCGTCGTCGTGAATCTGAACCGATCTTCCTCCGGCATTTACCATTGGCTCTATACAGATTACCAACCCCTCCTGCAACTTCTTACCCTCTCCTCTTTTCCCAAAATTGGGCACCTCAGGTGATTCGTGAAGACGCGTGCCAATTCCGTGGCCAACCATCTCTCTTACGACAGAGAAACCACTTTTCTCAACATGCTCCTGTACAGCAAAAGAGATATCACCTATTCTGTTTCCTGCAACCGCCTGTTTAATACCAAGGTAAAGAGACTCTTTTGTTACTTTCAACAACTTTTTACTCTCGTCCGAAATCTCTCCCACCGGAAAAGTATAGGCCGAATCTCCGTAAAATCCTTTGTACAGGGTGCCACAATCGATAGAGATTATATCTCCTTCGGCAAGGCGGTAAGTTGATGCAAAACCGTGTACAATAACATCGTTTACCGAAATGCAAAGAGTATAGGGAAAACCTCCGTAACCCAGAAAACCCGGTTCAGCTCCGTTATCACGGATAAAGGTTTCAGCAATATTGTTCAGTTCCAGTGTTGTAATACCGGGAACAATATGCTTTCCCACCTCTGCAAGAGTCTTCGATACCAAGAGTGCGTTCTCTCTCAATATCTCAATCTCTTCACGGGTTTTCAGTCTTATCATTTTTCAAAGAACTTGAGACACAGCTTACGCTCCTGTACGGCCTTTAAGACGCCCTGTCTTCATAAGACCATCATAGTGACGCATCAGCAGATGACTCTCTATCTGCTGCAGAGTATCCAGAACCACACCTACGAGTATAAGCAATGAAGTTCCTCCATAAAACTGGGCGAACTGATTGTCAACTCCAAGGATGGCTGCAAAAGCCGGCATAATTGCTACCAGGGCAAGGAAAATTGAGCCCGGGAGCGTTATGCGTGACATAATTGCATCTAAATACTCGGTTGTCTTTTTGCCTGGTTTGATACCCGGTATAAAACCTCCGTTCTTTTTCATGTCTTCGGCCATCATTGATGGGTTCACAGTTACCGCCGTATAGAAGTATGTGAATGCCACTACCATAAGCCCGAAAATGAAATTGTACCAGAAACCCATTGGATTTGTCAGTTTTGAGACAATTCCTCTGGTAGCATCAAATCCTGCAAATATCAACGGAAACATCATCAGTGCCTGGGCAAAGATAATTGGCATAACGCCTGCTGCATTTATCTTTAGCGGTATGTACTGACGGACACCTCCGTATTGTTTATTTCCGATAATTCTTTTTGCGTACTGTACAGGTATCTTGCGTGTTCCCTGAACAAGGGCAATTGTGGCAACAAACACAAAAAACAGTACAATTACTTCAACTATGAGCATGAGAATACCACCACCGGCTGTCTGATTTATTCTGGCTCCACCCTCGGCTATAAGGGCAAAAGGCAGTCTGGCGATAATACCAACCATGATTATAAGAGATATTCCGTTACCTAAGCCGCGATCGGTAATACGCTCTCCTAACCACATTATGAACATAGTTCCGCCAATAAGAACCATCGTGGCGAAAATATTGAATGTAAATCCTTTAAACAAAAATGCAGCCTCAGGAAGCTGAGCATGAAGGTTTGCCATATAGGCAGGTCCCTGAAGTGCAAGAATAACTATTGTCAGATACCTGGTCCACTGATTCATCTTCCTTCTTCCGCTCTCACCCTCTCTCTGCAATCTCTGGAAATAAGGTATCATTATACCAAGAAGCTGAATTACGATAGATGCCGAAATATATGGCATCACTCCAAGGGCAAATATGGAGGCATTTCCAAAAGCACCTCCGGAAAACATATTCAAAAGACCTAAAAGACCTTCTGATGCCTGTGACTGAAGATTTGCAAGTTGAGTCGGGTCAATTCCGGGCAACACCACGAAACTTCCCAGGCGGTAAACAAGCAGCAACAGGATAGTGTAGATTATCCTTTTGCGAAGCTCTTCTATCTTGAAGATGTTGTTAATTGTATCTATCAGTTTTTTCATCGTTTATTCTAGATTATTGTGGCCTTACCCTGTTGTGCCTCAATCTGGGCTATCGCCGCTTTAGAAAATGCGTGTGCCGAAACATCAAGCTTAATTGTGAGGGTTCCGTTGCCCAATACTTTTACTTTGTGATTCTTTGACACCAATCCGGCTTCAACCAGAGTGTCGATGCTAATCACATCCGTAGATAGTTTTTCACTAAGATTTTGTAATGTAGACAAATTTATTGCCTTATACTCCACCCTGTTGATGTTGTTAAAACCAAACTTGGGAAGTCTTCTCTGCAGAGGCATTTGTCCTCCTTCAAAACCCATTTTGCGGGAGTAACCCGACCTTGACTGAGCACCTTTATGACCACGGGTTGATGTTCCTCCGTGACCCGAGCCCTCGCCGCGTCCGATTCTTTTTTCTCTGCCCAGTGATCCCTGTGAAGGTTTAAGATTATGTAATTTCATTTGTAAATCTCCTATTAGTTAATTTCTTCAACTTTTACAAGGTGTAGAACTTTATCAATCATTCCTTTATAAACCGGATTTACCTCAATTTCAACCGATTGATGTATTTTGCGGATGCCTAGAGATTGTAAAGTAGCCACCTGTTTCTTTGTAGCTCCGTTTTTACTTTTAACCTGAGTAATTTTAACTTTTGACATATCTTCTCCTCCTTATCCTTTAAATACTCTGTTCATAGGAACTCCTCTCAAACCTGCCACAGTATATGCATCTCTCATTTCAAGCAGAGCTGCTACAGTTGCCTTTACAAGGTTGTGGGGGTTTGATGAACCTTTCGATTTTGCAAGTACATCGTGAATACCCACAGATTCAAACACTGCACGCATCGCACCTCCTGCTTTCACACCTGTACCTTCGGCTGCCGGTTTCATAAATACTCTTGCTCCGCCAAATTTTGCCTCCTGCTCATGAGGAATGGTCTTCTTATTCAAAGGAATTTTAACAAGATTCTTCTTTGCATCTTCAATTCCTTTTGAGATTGCTGTAGTTACCTCATTGGCTTTCCCAAGTCCGAACCCTACAACACCTTTTTCGTCGCCCACGACAACAATGGCAGCAAAGCTAAAATGGCGTCCACCTTTTGTAACCTTGGTTACTCTCTTTACTGCAACCAACCTGTCTTTTAACTCAAGATCGGTAGTCTTAACTTTTTTTACGCTTGTACTAATCATACTCAATATCTTAGAATTTAAGACCACCTTCTCTGGCGGCATCTGCTAAACTTTTCACTCTTCCATGGTAAAGATATCCTCCACGATCGAAAGATACAGTTTCAATACCCTTCTCCAGTGCTCTTTTGGCTGCCAGTTTACCAACCAGCTTTGCCGACTCTACAGCTGTTTTCCCTTTGCAATCTTCAGCAATCTCCTTATCAACAGAGCTTGCAGATACCAGAGTTAAACCTTCTAAGTCATTAATAAGCTGAACATATATCTGTTTGTTGCTTCTGAATACCGACATTCTTGGTTTCTGCTGTGTCCCGTTTACAACTTTGCGTATACGGTGCCGTATTCTTTTTCTTCTTTCAATTTTATTTAAAGCCATAAATCCTCCACTTGTTATTTAGCGCTGGCCGATTTACCGGCTTTGCGACGAAGTTGTTCACCTACAAACTTAATACCTTTACCCTTGTAAGGTTCAGGTTTGCGCAGAGAGCGCAGTTTTGCCGCTACCATTCCAAGCAGTTGCTTGTCGTGGCTGGTTAGAACCAATAGCGGCGGCTGACCTTTTTTAACAGCTTCCGTTGTGGCTTTAATCTCGTTTGGCAACATAAAATGAATATCGTGCGAGTAACCGAGACTCATCTCCAGTACCTGGCCTTTAGCCTCAACTCTGTATCCAACACCCACAAACTCCTGCTTAATTGTAAAGCCGGTTGACACACCGGTTACCATATTCTGCACAAGTGCCCTGTAAAGGCCGTGCATCGAGCGGTGCCGTGGCTGATCGGTAGGTCTTGTAACATTAACTACATCTCCCTCTACGGTAACTCTAATATCGGCATCCACCTTTTGTGAAAGTTCTCCGAGCGGGCCTTTAACCTT
>CAZPFI010000130.1:0-4382 GCA_964585795.1 uncultured Muribaculaceae bacterium
CACCACACCTACAAATTGCCTGTTATAATTTCTAACTGCTCCAATAATTACGGAGGGTTTCAGTTTCCCGAGAAATTGATACCACTTTTCATCAACAACATAATTAATAACAGACCCCTCCCTGTTTACGGTAAGGGTGAAAATGTACGGGATTGGCTTTATGTGGAGGATCACGCAGATGCTATTGATCTTCTTTTTCACAAAGGTGTCGTGGGTGAGACATATAACATTGGAGGATTCAATGAGTGGAAGAATATAGACCTCATAAGGGTTATTATCCGTTGTGTTGACAAACACCTTGGACGCACGCCGGGGACCAGCGAAAAATTGATAAAATATGTGACAGACCGTGCCGGACACGACCTCAGGTACGCTATTGATGCATCTAAAGTCAACAATCTGCTCGGATGGAAACCTTCTCTTCAGTTTGAGGAGGGGATAGAAAAAACAGTTAAATGGTATCTTGATAACACCCAATGGCTTAACAGCGTAACCTCGGGAGATTACCAGAACTATTATATGCAAATGTATGGAACTGCCGATAATAATAGATGACACCCTGTTGGACAATCTTTGCAAACAGGCAAAAGATTCACCGCGGCTTAGGATGAACCTCAATTTCCACAAATCTTACCAACAGCCCGCACAAAAACTGCTCAATGCCGTTGAACCCGGCTCTGTTGTTCCTGTTCACAGGCATCCTCACTCTCAGGAGAGCTACATTGTGCTTAGAGGATCTGTTAAAGTAAATATTTACAATACAGATGGAACACTGGTTAAAAGCCATACTCTTAACCCATGTGACGGCCTTTACGGAATAGAGATACCGGCAGGTGTTTATCACAACATTGAGGTAAACGAGAGAAATACAGTAATTTTCGAAGCCAAAGACGGCCCTTACCGGCCTGTAAGCGAAGAGGATATTCTGGAACTTTAACAAAAAAATTTATGGTACACCTCGGTGGCACATTTTGTGTATATTTGCAGGATATTTAAAAAACAAACCAACTGTGAAGAACTTTGCTCTTATAGGTGCTTCGGGATATATAGCACCAAGGCACATGAAGGCCATTAAAGACACCGGAAACAATCTCTGTGCCTGCTACGATGTTTTCGACTCGGTTGGAATTATTGACTCCTACTTTCCATCCTGCTCTTTCTTCACACAATTTGAGTTACTGGAGAGGCATCTTACAAAAACCGGGAATCCCCACTTTGTTTCAATCTGTACCCCAAATTATCTTCACGATGCACATATCCGCTTTGGATTACGGCTTGGGGCAGATGTTATCTGCGAAAAGCCGCTTGTTTTAAATCCCTGGACTGTTGATGCCCTCAGAAAGATTGAGGATGAGACCGGTAAAAAGGTTTATAACATTCTGCAACTGCGGCTTCACAGTGCAATCATTGCCCTGAAAAAGAGAGTAGAACAAAGTGACCCAAATAAGGTTTACGATGTAGATCTTACTTACATAACCTCAAGAGGTAACTGGTACTACACAAGCTGGAAAGGGGATGAACGCAAAAGCGGCGGTGTTGCAACAAACATCGGGGTCCATTTTTATGATATGCTATCCTGGCTCTTCGGTAAGGTTAAACAGAACACTGTACATATATCGTCTCACGACCGGGTTGCAGGTTTTCTGGAATTCGAAAAAGCAAGAGTAAGATATTTTCTAAGCATTAACTATGATACACTCCCTGCAACTGCAAAAGAGGCAGGAAAAAGGACCTACCGCTCGTTGATTATGGAGGGAGAGGAGATTGAATTTTCTGAGGGTTTCACAGAACTGCACACCCAATCGTACCGGCATATTCTTCAGGGAGAGGGTTTCGGGCTGGAAGAGGCAGTCAGCTCAATAGAGATTGTACATAACATAAGACATGCAAAACCGGCAGGTCTTAAGGGAGACTATCATCCCCTTGCATCAGTTAAGTTATCGGGACACCCTTTTGGCTGGTAGAGGTAATAAAGAGATATGACAATATTTGAAAATAATATACAATTGAAAACAGGTAAACAGTTTGCCTTGATGGGTGCGGCAGGTTACATTGCACCACGACACTTTAAGGCAATAAAAGAGACAGGGAACAATCTGGTAGCATCGGTTGACCCTTTCGACAGCGTGGGAATTATTGACAGCTTTTTCCCGGATTGCTCTTTTTTCAAAGAGTTTGAACTTTTCGACAGACATCTTTCAAAGCTTAAAAGCAGTGGCAAGGGAGTTGACTATCTTTCTGTCTGCTCTCCGGATTATTTGCATGATGCTCATATAAGGTATGGTCTTAAACTGGGTGCAAATGTTATCTCCGAAAAACCTCTTGTACTCAACCCCTGGAACCTGGAGGCGCTGGATAAGGCCGAAAGAGAGAGTGGCGGCAGGGTCTTCACCATTTTGCAAATGAGGTATCACCAGTCCATTCTTGAACTTAAAAAAATTGTTGACGAAGGTCCCTCGGATAAGGTTTACGATATGGATCTTACATATATCACCTCCCGGGGAAACTGGTTCTACACCAGCTGGAAAGGAGATGTTCACCGTAGCGGAGGAATTGCAACCAATATCGGAATCCACTTTTACGATATGCTATACTGGATTTTTGGAGAGGTTAAACAAAATATTGTTCATGTTATGGCTCACGACCGGGTTGCAGGGTATATAGAGTTTGAAAAGGCACGGGTAAGATACTTCCTCAGCATCAATGCAGATACACTTCCTCAGGAGATAATTGACAAAGGACAACGCATTTATCGATCATTTACACTTGATGGCAAAGAGATAGAGTTTACCGACGGCTTTGCCGATCTTCATACCCAATCGTATAAAAATATTCTGGAGGGTTACGGCTTTGGAATAAAGGAGGCCAGAAAATCTATCCAGATTGTTTACGATATCCGTAACTCTGCCCCTGTGGGGCTTAAAGGAGACTACCACCCTTTTGCATCGAAAAAAGCTGCAAATCACCCATTCGGCTGGTAAAACCACTTTTTAAATGCGACTAAGGCGCAAACTGTTGAGGACTACCGAAACAGAACTGAACGCCATAGCTGCAGCAGCTATCATCGGGCTTAGAAGTATTCCGGTAAAGGGATAGAGAAGGCCTGCAGCCACAGGAATACCAATTACATTGTAGATAAATGCCCAGAACAGATTCTGTTTAATTAGCCGTACCGTTTTTGCAGAGAGTTCAAATGCCTTTGGCAGAACAGCAAGGTCCGATGTAATTATTGTCATCATTGCTACATCCATAGCAACATCTGTTCCTTTTCCCATGGCAATGCTTATATCGGCACGGCTTAGTGCCTGAGTATCGTTTATTCCATCGCCTGCCATTGCAACCACTCTCCCCTCTTTCTGCAGATTTATTATGTATTGCTCCTTTTCGGAGGGTAGTGCAGATGCCATAAAGCTGTCGATACCAACCTCTTTTGCAACTTTAGCTGCATTTTGTTTATTATCTCCGGTAAGCAGATGCACCTCAATACCCATCTTTTTCAATCTTGCTACAGCTGCTGCAGAACTCTCCTTAATCTTATCCTCAATAGCTATTAACAAAAGGGGTGTCTGCTCTTTTAAAAATAGAACTATAGTTCTCCCCTCCTCTTCAAAAAGAGATTCTGTTGTGTGGGGTAACAATCTGCGGCTGCCAATCCTGTATATTCTTCCCTCAAAGAGTGCCTCGGCTCCCATACCTGCTATCTCCGTAAAATTGTCTATCTCTGCACTTTTTACATTTTTATCATTCAGATATTCTGTTATTGCAGTGGCCAAAGGATGGCCAGACCGTTGCTCTATAGCCATTATAACAGACATATACAAATCTCTGTTTTGCAAGTCATTGTCAAGCCATTTAAATTGTGTCACTACCGGCCTGCCTTCGGTTATAGTTCCGGTTTTATCCAGTACCAGGGTATCGGTACGGGTCATCTGCTCAAGTGCTGTGGCATCTTTAATGAGAATATGCTGTTCTGCTCCTCTTCCTATTCCAACCATCAATGCTGTTGGAGTTGCAAGCCCCAGAGCACAGGGACAGGCAATAACCAGAACAGATATAGCCGAAAGGACTCCCTTTGCAAAAAGATCACCTCCACCAACGACAAGCCACACTACAAGGGTTAACAAAGATATGGCTGCCACAACCGGTACAAAATATGAGGCAATTTTATCTGCTATTCGCTGGACCGGTGCTTTGCTCGACTGTGCTTCACTAACCATTTTAATAATCTGAGCGAGCAGGGTTTCGCTGCCTACCTTCCTGGCTTCAAATATAAAGGAGCCCTTCTGGTTTATTGTGCCTGCAAAAACTCTGCTTCCTGCACTCTTTTTAACCGGCAGGGGTTCTCCCGAAATCATACTTTCGTCTACATAAGATTCACCCTG
>CAZPFI010000131.1:0-4301 GCA_964585795.1 uncultured Muribaculaceae bacterium
GTTTAGTGGGAATATGTAAAACCCGGTGTTTAGCGATGTAATTTACGCAAAAAAATTTCTCAGAGTGAAAGCTTCCAACTCTTGAGGGTAAAAATCAGCATCAGCAGGGTGGCAATCAGAGCCATTGCTGAACCAAAATAGAATGGGGCATTTGAGTTAACGTTATCATAAAGCAGACCTGCAATCAAACTTGCCGGAAGCAATGTAACCCCCAGAACCGCGTGGTAAAGACCGTAACCGGTTCCTTTTAAATCGCTGCTTACAATATCAGAGATTAAAGCTTTCTGACTCCCATCAGTTAACGCACTGTATAAGCCGTATAACATAAACAGCAGGATAAATGCGTTAATGCTGTTTAATCTGCCAAAGAAAAAATATACAATAGAATAAACCAGAAACCCCAAAATGATTAATTTTTCCCGACCAATTTTATCTGACAGCTTACCAATGGGAATAGCAAGGATAACTGATACTGTGTTGAAGATCATATAAACAAAAGGGATATATGATTTATCTACACCTGTTTCACTTGTCTTCACAAGTAAGAGTGCGTCTGCCGAATTACCCAATGTAAATACAAAAACGATCACCAGGAAGAAATAAAACTTTTTAGGCAACCTTTTTAATGAAATTTTATTTTCCTCATTTTTTTTGTTGTTTTTAGCCTCCTTAATGAATAAAATTATGGTTAAAACACCAAGTATTGCCGGGATAGTTGCCAGTAAAAAAATATATGAAAAGTCTAAATGAAAGATCGACAACAATAAAAATGCAATCAATGGCCCTGTAATAGCCCCGCTGTTGTCCATTGCCTTTTGGAATCCGAAGGCTTTACCGGCCTCCTTCTTCTTTACAGATCCACTGATAAGACTATCTCTTGGAGCAGCCCTCAACCCCTTTCCAATTCTCTCAAAGAAACGGAAAATGAGTACTTGAACCGGTATCCTGGCAATAGCATAAAGAGGAGTGATAATAGCCGTGATACCATATCCTATTATCATAAATGGCTTGTTTTTCCCTATTTTGTCACTCCAGTATCCAGAGAAGCCTTTAAGAAGAGATGCGGTGCTCTCTGCAATTCCTTCAATTAGTGAGATTGTAGTTTTTGAGGCACCAACAGACAATAAGAAGAGAGGCATAACACTATAAACCATTTTGGTTGAAGTGTCTGTAAAAAAGCTGGTTAGCCCGGTGAAGAAAGCGTTTCGCTCAAGCCCGAATATCTTTCCTTTCCCATTCATATTATTCGTTGGAAAGCAGGTCTTTGTAAAAACTGTTGTTGACGGCCGCCACTGCAGCAGGGTAATCGCTTTCGTTTATCTGAATGGTAACGCACTCTGCGGGGTTAAAGCCGGAGTAAACATTCATAATTGAGGAGGCCGGATTGTCTGAGATGAGCAGGCAGTAAATGTTTGACTCTTCGAGAATACTTTGTATATCTTTTGCTACAAACATATCGTCAACTTGGAGGAGGGTGGTGAGGTTATGATTCATTTTTTAAGTGGCTTAAGATTATTGTCCGAATTTATAGTTTTATAATCTGTTAATGTTATTCTTGTGAGTAATGTTGTGCGGATATGGGAAGATTTCATTTACTGAATTTTCATACACAGTGTACTCATCGCCGAAGATTCTCCTGAGGATAATGGTCTCGCCGTGAATAGAGATTTTAAAACCTATGTACAAAACCAGGGCAATTGACAGTGTTAATCCTGAGTGGAAAATTATTGCCAGGGCTGGGATAATGAACACAATTATAGATGAGTAAATTGGGTTTCTGCAAAGGGCAAAGGGGCCTTTTGTAATTAGAATGCCGGGTTTGAAATTCTTCAGAAAGTAGATTGCGGAGTAAGCCCAGAAAATCAAGCCGATACTTAGCCACAACAGCCCTGCAACTTTAAAAATTACAGAGTCAATAAACGCAAGATCCAGAAACCCGGGATTCTTAAACATCATCACTAAAGAGAGTGCGATGTAGGGAAAACAGATTAGTGCCAATTTTGGGCCGCATCCGAAAAGGGTCATTGATTTTTGCATTGCATTCATCTTGAGCCTCCTTATATGAGATTAACTTTAAAAGATATCAAATGTATTAAATTATATGCTTGAGCGTATAATTTGGAGCGGTTTCGGCTAATTCTTTATAAGACGTACAGAGAATCCACACTGTTTTAGATGACCGGGCAGCCAGAGCAGGTCTGATGTGGAGTTGTGAATATAGCGGTGACGTGCATAGTCTGAACTATGTTGTGTAGAGGTCCACCAATAGGCGTAACGTCCTATATATTCGAACTCTCCATGGCCCCATCGTACACCCCCGGGAAGGCCGGTAAAGCCGGTGCTGTTGTTGTACTGAGGATTCTTTCCCGGAGTACCTGAGGTGAAGCTGGGTGGCCAGTTTGTTGTAGCGCATAACATTTTAGTTACTGTACTACCAAGCCTTGTTGTGTCTATAAGATATCGGTTTGTGCTGAGATAACTTGCCAGTTTTACCCAATCGTTTTCGGTGGCAACACGCCATCCGGCAGGGGCCAGTTTACCTGTGCTGATAGCAAACCAGTTGTATAGCCTCCCGTAAATTTCTGAGTTGCTCTCCAGATTGTCATAATTGCAATATGCACCACTTTTTGCATACGCCCAATCCTTTGGGACGGTAAGATTTGGAATATTGCTGCCATTATTATACTTGGTAGTTCTAAGATTCTCTACCGTCCATATCTGATCTCCGATTTGTACTGTATTATAGACATTCCCGTCTGCATCAACAATAGTTCCTCCAATTGGATTAGAACCTAACAGAACCTCTTCTTCTTTTTCACATGCTGTAAAAGCAGCAATAAATAATCCTGATATCAGAAAAAAGCGGGCTAAACATTTCATTTTTTTCATATTTGATAAAAGATTGCTGAGACCTTTGTGTAAATAATTCCTTATATTCAATTATCTGAAAAGTTTTAAATAATCTTCAAACAAATATACTCTGCCTCGCTGACTTCCTGTTACCTCTTTTAAAATTTCAAGTTTTTCTAAATCAACAATTAATTTGTATGCCGAAGGCATGGATATTCCTGCTACTTCACTTACTTTTTCTGCATTGATCATTGGATGATTATACAAATAATCTACAATCTTTTTTGCATTTGCTGCTCTGCTACCTAATTTCTGAATGCTCGCTTCAACCTTTTTTTGTAATTGAAGAATATTATCAAATGTTGTTATGCCACTCTTTGAAGTCTCAATTATTCCAACCAAAAAGAATTTAAACCATTGTGAAACATTACTTTTATCTCTTACCAGCATTAAGTTTTCGTAGTATAGCTTTCTGTTTTTTTCAAAAAAATCTGATAGATACAAGATAGGTTTCTTAAGTATTCCTTTGCTTACTAAATATAATGGAATGAGCAATCTGCCAACTCTACCGTTTCCATCAAGGAATGGGTGAATTGTTTCAAATTGATAATGTACAAGCCCAATTTTTAGTAATTCAGGGATATAAATTTCTTTGTTGTGAAGAAACTCCTCGATATCACTCATTAATTCCGGCACAGAAGTATGAACCGGGGGAATAAAGACAGCATCATTTATAGTTGCTCCACCGATCCAATTCTGACTCTTCCTAAACTCACCGGGTTGCTTTAGCTCTCCTCTAACGCCCTGAAGTAGAATGTTATGGGTTTTGCGAATTAATCTAGAAGAGAATGGAAGTTTCTCTAGTTCGTTTACAGCCCATTCCATTGCTTTTGTATAATTCCGGACTTCCTCCCAGTCATCTCTTTTATCCAGAGGAACATCTTCTTTTTCTAACAAAGCCTCTTCGATATTAGTTTGAGTTCCTTCAATTTTGCTACTTTGAGTGGCTTCTTTAAGTACGTGCATCCTAATAAAGAGATCGATATTAGGAATATACTTTGAGTACATATCTAATCTGCCTAATTCTCTATCCGCCTGACTCAGAAGCTCTAAAACCTCCATATTGTCAATTTGCAGTTGTTTATTGATTAATGAAGGTTGAAAACTCTTGTAGTATCCTTGACTTATGTACTGTCCAGATTTATATTGCTTCATTTGAAATAATTTTAAACAAAGATAATCACTATTTAAGAAAATGCAAAATAACTTAAATAGAAATAGTTGTTGTTTAAGTTTTTAATGTACTTTATAATTTTATCTCAATTTCATACATTAAACTGAACTGACAAGTTATAACTCCTTTTTCAGGTAGATCATATCTACAAGCTGTATGTCGCCTTCGAACATGGGGTGGGGGTAGTTGTCTGTGAAGAAGTTTTTAATGCGATGGG
>CAZPFI010000132.1:0-4288 GCA_964585795.1 uncultured Muribaculaceae bacterium
TTATGGCAAAAGAAACTTTTAAAAGGGACAAGCCACACGTAAACATCGGAACCATTGGTCACGTTGACCACGGTAAGACCACACTTACTGCAGCTATCACTATGGTGCTTGCAAGGAAAGGTCTGTCTGAAGTACGTTCATTCGACTCTATCGACAACGCTCCTGAAGAGAAAGAGCGTGGTATTACTATTAACACAGCTCACGTAGAGTATCAGACAGAGAACCGTCACTATGCTCACGTTGACTGCCCTGGTCACGCCGACTATGTTAAGAACATGGTAACAGGTGCTGCCCAGATGGACGGAGCAATCCTTGTTGTAGCAGCAACTGACGGACCTATGCCACAAACCCGCGAGCATATCCTTCTTGCCCGTCAGGTAAATGTTCCAAAAATTGTGGTATTCCTTAATAAGGTTGACATTGTTGATGATCCTGAGATGATTGACCTTGTTGAGATGGAGGTTCGTGAACTTTTGAGTTTCTATAAATTTGACGGTGATAACGCTCCTGTTATTCGCGGTTCTGCTCTTGGAGCTCTTAACGGAGACGCTCAGTGGGAAGAGAAAGTTGTTGAGTTGATGCAGCAGGTTGACGAATATATTCCAATACCTCCCCGTGACAACGAAAAACCTTTCCTTATGCCTGTTGAGGATGTATTCTCAATTACAGGTCGCGGTACTGTAGCAACAGGCCGTATTGAAACCGGAGTTATTAAGACCGGTGAAGAGGTTCAGATTATCGGTCTGGGAGAGGAGCCAAAGAAATCTACTGTTACAGGTGTTGAGATGTTCCGTAAAATTCTTGACAGAGGTGAAGCCGGCGACAATGTAGGTCTGCTTCTTCGCGGTATAGATAAAAAAGAGATCAAACGCGGACAGGTAATTGCAAGACCAAACACAATTACTCCTCATACCAAGTTCAAAGCTGAGATTTATGTACTTAAGAAAGATGAAGGTGGTCGTCACACTCCTTTCCATAACAAGTATCGCCCTCAGTTCTTCATCCGTACACTTGACATTACAGGAGAGATCTTCCTTCCTGAAGGAACCGAGATGGTTATGCCTGGTGATAATGTAACAATTACAGTTGAGCTTATTTATCCTGTTGCTATCAACCAGGGTCTTCGCTTTGCAATCCGCGAAGGAGGCCGTACAGTTGGTGCAGGTCAGGTAACTGAGATTATTGACTAATTTTTGCAGAAAATGAGTTAGTCATCGTAAGGTGACTAACTTATTTATATATAAGTGAAAGGGGCATAGTTCAAGGGTAGAATAGCGGTCTCCAAAACCGTTGATGGGCGTTCGAATCGCTCTGCCCCTGCAACACCGGTGGTTACGCGCCGGGGTTAATAATAACCGGTTAGAGCCGAAGCTTCCAGTGCATCTGGCCGTAATCATATAAAAATGAACAAGATTAGATTATACTTTCAGGAATCGTACACTGAGTTGGTAAAAAAGGTGAGCTGGCCAACCTGGCCACAACTTCAGAGTTCTGCAATTGTAGTAATGATTGCATCTCTGATTTTCGCTTTGGTCATTTTTGGAATGGACTTCGGGTTCAGAAACATTATGACTTTTATTTACAACATGTTGTACTAATTATGAGTGATAATTCCAAAAAGTGGTATGTCATAAGGGCAGCCGGAGGCAAAGAGAAAAAAGCCAAGGAATACATAGAAAACGAGATCAAGAGATTGGGCCTCGAGGACTATGTTTCTCAGGTTCTTATCCCTACTGAAAAAATTTATCAGGTAAAAAATGGTAAAAAAGTTAGTATGGAGAGAATTTTCTATCCCGGTTACATACTTATAGAGGCATCACTTACGGGAGAGATTCAGCATCTCATTCGTAATCTTCCTCATGTTTCAGGGTTTCTTACCGAAAAATCTGCAAAAGATGGAAAGGATAAAGAGCCGGTACCATTGCGTCAGTCCGAAGTCAACCGAATACTTGGACGCGTTGACGAACTGGCAGACAAGGAAGAGGAGAACATAACACCATTTATCATAGGAGAACCCGTTAAAGTTATTGACGGACCATTTAACGGTTTTGACGGAACCGTTGAAGAGATTCTTGAGGAGAAAAAGAAACTCAAGGTTATGGTAAAAATATTCGGAAGAAAAACTCTTCTGGAACTTAATTTTGTTCAAGTAATCAAAGAATAAATTAATAAATCATTATGGCTAAAGAAGTTGCCGCTCTCATTAAATTGCAGATAAAAGGCGGAGCAGCTAATCCCTCACCACCGGTTGGTCCTGCATTAGGTTCAAAAGGTGTAAACATAATGGATTTTTGCAAGCAGTTTAATGCTCGCACCCAGGACAGGGCCGGTAAAATTTTACCGGTTATTATAACAGTGTTCAGCGATAAATCATTCACATTTATCGTTAAACAACCTCCTGTTGCCGTTCAGCTGAAAGAGGCCGCAAAGCTTCAGTCAGGATCACCTGAACCTAACAGAAAGAAGGTTGGCTCGGTTACCTGGGATCAAATCCGTGAAATTGCTGCTGACAAAATGCCCGACATGAATGCATTTACCCTAAAATCGGCTATGTCGATGGTAGCAGGTACAGCACGCAGTATGGGTATAACTGTTACCGGGGATTTTCCCGAAGATGTAAAATAGAAAAAATCCTGCGATAATGAGTAAGCTAACAAAAAATCAAAAAATAGTATACGCCAAGGTTGACCCCAATAAGCAGTATAAGCTTATAGATGCATGTAAACTTGTAAAGGATGTATCTTTTACCAAGTTTGACTCTTCTGTAGATATAGCTGTTCGTCTGGGTGTCGATCCACGAAAAGCGAATCAAATGGTACGCGGCGTTGTGACTCTTCCGCACGGAACAGGAAAAACAGTTCGTGTGCTGGTATTATGTACTCCCGACAAAGAGGCAGAGGCAAATGAAGCAGGTGCCGACTTTGTAGGTCTTGACGAATATATCGAAAAGATCAAAAATGGGTGGACAGACATTGATGTAATAATCTGTACTCCATCTGTCATGGCAAAAATTGGAGCTATCGGAAGAATTCTCGGGCCACGCGGTCTTATGCCAAACCCCAAAACAGGTACAGTTACCATGGATGTTGGCAAAGCCGTTAATGAGGTTAAGGCCGGTAAGATCGATTTTAAAGTTGACAAACAGGGTATCGTTCACTCCTCAATAGGTAAAGTTTCATTTACACCGGAGCAACTGGCGGAGAATGCAGTTGAGTTTCTTAACACAGTTATTAAGCTTAAACCGCAGGCTCTTAAAGGAACCTATGTAAGGAGCATATACCTCTCTTCCACTATGAGTCCGGGTATTAATATTGATAGCAAGACTTTTAGTGCTGCTGAATAAAAAAAGTAATTTTTATGAGAAAAGAGGAAAAAGCACAAATTATTGAAAATCTTGCAGCGCGTTTGGTAAGTAAACCAAATTTCTACCTTGCAGACATTTCAGGCCTTAATGCCGAAAAAACTGCTAAGCTGCGTCGTGCGTGCTTCGATAAAGAGATACAGTTGCTCGTTGTTAAGAATACCTTACTTCGTAAAGCTCTCGAGAAAGCAGCATTACCAGATTCCGAAGCCCTTTACTCAATTCTTGAGGGGCCGACTGCAATAATGTTCACAGATACCGCGAATGTACCTGCAAAGCTTATCAAGGAGTTTGGAAAAGAGCATGGTAAACCCGTTCTTAAGGGGGCGCTTGTACAAGAGTGTTCATACGTTGGTGAAAATCAACTTGAGGCACTAATCTCAATTAAATCACGCGAAGAACTAATTGGTGATATAATTGGTCTGTTACAGTCACCGGTACAAAATGTTATCTCTGCGCTTCAAAGCAGCGGTGGCGGTAAAATTGCCGGAATTGTAAAGACATTATCAGAAAAAGAGTAATAGAAATAAATTATAATTTTAAAACAAAACATAATCATGGCAGATATCAAAAAATTTGCAGAAGAATTAGTAAACCTGTCTGTTAAAGATGTTCAGGAACTGGCAAAAGTTCTCAAAGAAGAGTATGGAATCGAACCTGCAGCTGCTGCTGTAGCAGTTGCTGCCCCTGCAGCCGCAGGTGCTGCCGCAGAGGTTGAGCAAACACAATTTGATGTTGTTCTTATCTCAGCCGGACAGGCAAAACTTCAAATAGTAAAAGTTGTTAAAGAGCTTACAGGTCTCGGTCTTAAAGAGGCAAAAGAACTTGTAGACGCTGCTCCTAAAGCAATCAAGGAGAAAGTTTCTAAATCAGAAGCAGAACAAGTTAAATCTCAAATCGAAGAAGCGGGCGGAGAAGTTGAAATTA
>CAZPFI010000133.1:0-4284 GCA_964585795.1 uncultured Muribaculaceae bacterium
AAGACAGGTAAAGCAAGAGTAAGCACCAAAATCAAGTAGTTAAAACACTGGTTACCAACACTGTGCCATAAACTAAGGCGATGAATTTGCTCCCCTCCCCAAGATCTAAGTCGATTAACCAGCGGTTATGTCACATTGTTAAATAAAAGTGGTTTTCATGATAAATGAAAACCACTAACAAATATATGATTGATAATCAGTGATATGCACCAAATCAGTTAGACATTTACCTCGTCTTTTACCGACTGGAAAGCACTTAACTGCAGAGTTGAGAACTCTTTAAGGTAGTTGTATCTTTCGTCGTTCCATGCTTTGGATTTGGTAATGTAGATTTGCGCAGAGTTCTCGAAACTGCTGTCACTTTGAGCGTCTGAAAGTAGCAGATAGGACATTGTTATGTGCGCTGCCATCTCAACCAATCTTCTGGCGTGAAAATCGATATACTCATTATCTTTACCGGAAAGCAGTTCAGCTGCCTTTTCATATTGAGTTGTCATCTCATCGACAATCTTTTTAAGCTGTTCAAACTCTGCTTTTACAGGTCTGCTTCCATACTCTTTAAGTTGTGCAAGATAGCCACCGCTGGTTACATATCTCTGCGCTGCAACAACCTGTAATTGAGATGTGCCTTCGTAAATTGTTGTGATTCTTGCATCTCTGTATATTCTCTCAATAGGGTAGTCCTTCATAAAGCCCGACCCTCCGTGAATCTGGAGTGAATCGTAGGCATTCTGGTTTGAGTACTCCGATGCCATAAGCTTTAGCATTGGGGTGAACATATCGGCAAGTTTCTGATATTGTTTCGACTCTGCTCTCTCTTCGGGTGAGAGTTTTCTCTCTTCGGCTATAAATCCGTACGATTTGTAGATGTCAACAAAACGAGTAGTCTCATAAAGCAGAGCTCTGGATGCCTGTAATTTGGCCTTAATAAGTGCCAGCATCTCATAAACAGCAGGAAACTGAATGATTGGTTTCCCAAACTGAACCCTTTCGTGTGCATATTTAAGTGCCTCCCTGTAGGCCGCCTCCGAAATACCAACCGATTGAGCACCTACACCAAGACGAGCACCGTTCATAAGCGACATAACGTATTTGATGAGTCCCATACGCCTCTCCCCGACAAGTTTGGCAGGAGCATTGTTAAATACAAGTTCGCATGTAGGTGAGCCCTTTATGCCAAGTTTATTTTCGATTCTTCGTACAGTTACTCCTCCCCATTTCTGGTCGTGCACAAAATATGAGAGACCTCTGCCGTCTGTTGTGTTCTCCTCGGAACGAGCCAATACAAGCTTTATGTGAGCATCTCCGTTTGTAATAAAACGCTTAACACCATTGAGATACCACATTTCATCATTTTGGTTGTAAGTTGCTTTCAGCATAACTGCTTGCAAGTCACTGCCCGCATCCGGCTCTGTGAGGTCCATTGAGCATGTCTCTCCATATTGTATCCTTGGAAGAAACTCTTTCTTAATATCTTCTGTTGCATACTCATGAATTGTCTCTGCACAATCCTGGAGCCCCCAGATATTTGCAAAACCAGCATCTGCCCTGGCTACAATCTCTGCTGCCATAACATAAGGGACCATTGAGAAGTTAAGTCCTCCGTACTCTCGTGGAAGTGACATGCCATAAAGACCGGCTTTTGTGAGAATATCCTGATTCTGTTGTGTGCCTTCTGCGTATGTAACCCTGCCATTCTGATGATGAGGCCCCTGATGATCGACGCTCTCCGAATTTGGAGCTATTGTATCGCCGCATATCTCACCCAGAATCTCCATAACTTTGTCATAGGAGTCTATTGCATCTTCGAATGAAGAGGGGGCATAGTCAAATTTTAAGGCATCTTTAAAATCCTGCTCTTTAAGTTTTACAATCTTTGGCATCAAAGGATTGTTAAACTGAAATCTGAGATCGTTATTATCTTTATAAAAATTGGCCATTCCTATTTGCTGTTAAGTTTGTACGATTTAATAATCTTTGGTATAATATCGTTATAATCACCAACAATTGCATAATCGGCAATATGATGAATTGGTGCAGAGGGGTCGTTATTTATTGAGATTATCATTGCCGATTGATCCATGCCGGCTGTGTGCTGTATCTGTCCCGATATTCCTACGGCAATATACAGTTTTGGTCTTACAGTTACTCCTGTCTGACCAATCTGTCTTGCAGGTTCGGCATAACCGGCATCAACCGCCGCTCTTGAAGCACCAACTTCTGCACCTAAAACTGAAGCAAGCTCGTAAAGAAGATTGAAATTTTCTCTTGAACCAAGTCCGAATCCTCCCGCAATAATAATAGGAGAACCTTTAATATCAATTTTCCTCTCCTCAATATGCCTTTCGATAATTTCAACTATAAAATCTTCGTCCTTAATGATTTTTGCAACATCCACTTCTCTTATCTCACCCTCAACTTTTTTGCCCAGTGGCTCTTTTTTCATTACACCCTCTCTTACGGTAGCCATCTGTGGACGGCAGTCGGGATTGATGATTGTTGCAATAATGTTTCCTCCAAAAGCGGGTCTAATCTGGTAAAGCAGATTTTTGTACTCTTTACCGCTCTTTACCTCTTTATGGTCACCTATTTCAAGTGATGTACAGTCGGCTGTCAATCCGCTTACCAAAGCACTTGAAACTCTGGGAGCAAGGTCTCTTCCAACGCTGGTTGCTCCAAAAAGAGCAATTTGCGGAGAGGTCTCTTTAAATACCGATATTGCAATGGCAGAGTAGGGTAGCGTTAAGTAGTGCCTTAGTCTTTTATCCTGAGCAAGATGCACAATATGTGCACCGTAGCTGAAAAGTTCATCACAAAATTGTGAAACATTGTCACCAATTAACAGTGCCTCAATTTTACAGGAGAGCTCTTTTGAAAGAGAGCGGGCTTTTGTAAGCAGTTCGAGACTTACATCGGCAATTTTTCCATCTTCGGTCTCTATATATATGGTTATGTTATTCATGTTTTTCACTAAATTATTATCCTATGGTGTGAGACGAAATAAGTTCTTTAATTAGTCCGTCAATCTCTTCGAAAGAGGATGACAACCTTCTTGACTCCTTTGCCTGAAGTACTATGTTCTCAATTTTCTTAACTTTTGTTGGCGACCCTGAGAGTCCGTAATGAGACTCATCGCCTCCAACATCAGCTGTTCCCCATTCTGCTATTCTTACATTGTTTTCACTTTCGGCAGGGAGATAAGAGTTGTGTTCATTGTCCTGCTCTTCTGTAAGTGTACGGGCATGCTTGTACTTCATAAGCAATTTAGCATTTCTTGGCCTGCATTCAGGAGCTGTTGCATGTACAGTTATAAGTGCAGGAAGAGGTGTTTTAACCGTCTCAACTCCTCTTTCGAGTCTTCTTTTAATAACAAGCTTACCTGAATCAAATCCGGTTATCTCCTCTGCATAGGTAACCTGGGGAATGCCCATCTTCTCGGCAACCTGAGGGCCTACCTGAGCTGTGTCCCCATCAATTGCCTGTCTTCCGGCAATAATGATATCGGGGTTAATTTTCCTTATTGCCATAGAAAGAGCGTAAGAGGTTGCCAGAGTATCTGCACCGGCAAATTTTCTGTCCGTCAACAAAATACCTCCATCAGCACCTCTGTAATAACCCTCTCTTATAATTTCGGCAGCCCTGGCAGGACCCATAGTAAGCATTATTATCTCACTCCCGGGATTACTGTCCTTTAATCTTAACGCCTGTTCCAACGCATTCATATCTTCCGGGTTAAAAATGGCAGGAAGTGCGGCACGATTAACAGTGCCATCCTCTTTCATTGCGTTTTTCCCAACGTTACGGGTATCCGGCACCTGTTTGGCCAGAACAACAATTTTTAGTTTTTGTGTCATATTTAATAATTGGAAATTTATGCTTCGGCTGAGTTGTTGCCAAAGTTAATTGGTACTTTATTGGCTGGTCCGCCGTGAATGGTTATCTCACCGAATTGATTCTCAAACTTTGCAATATTATCCTGTAAAGCAAGGAACAACCTCTTGGCGTGTTCAGCAGTCATTATTATTCTATTGTTTACCTGAGCTTTGGGAACACCTGGCATCATTCTTATAAAATCAATAATAAATTCACTGCTGGAATGAGTAATGATTGCAAGGTTTGAGTAGGAACCCTGTGCAACATCATTGCTTAATTCTATATTCAGTTCATTATCAGCGTTCATGTCCTTCGTTTTTTTTTAGATCATGGCAAAGATAAGATTTTTTCTTTATTGATAATTTAGTTCACTTTTTTTAAAATTTATTAACTTTTCAGATTATATTTTAA
>CAZPFI010000134.1:0-3681 GCA_964585795.1 uncultured Muribaculaceae bacterium
CAAATCAATTACAAACAGAGAGAGTGCGTCTCTTGATAAATACCTTCAAGAGATAGGGAGAGAGGAACTTATAACAGTCGAGGATGAGGTTGAATTAGCCCAGAGAATACGAAAAGGAGATCAGGAGGCCCTTGAAAAATTAACAAGGGCCAACCTGAGATTCGTTGTTTCTGTTGCTAAACAGTACCAGAATCAGGGACTGAGTCTTCCGGATCTTATTAACGAAGGAAACCTCGGTCTTATTAAGGCAGCCGAAAAATTTGACGAAACCAGGGGTTTTAAATTTATCTCGTATGCGGTTTGGTGGATCAGACAGTCTATTCTTCAGGCACTTGCAGAGCAATCAAGAATCGTAAGACTTCCCCTTAACCAGGTTGGGTCTCTGAATAAAATAAACAAAGCACTCTCAAAATTCGAACAGGAGAACGAAAGAATGCCATCCTCCGAAGAACTTGCAGATATTCTTGACATTCCAAAAGAGAAGATTGCAGACACATTGAGAGTATCAGGAAGACATGTCTCTGTTGATGCTCCTTTTGTTGATGGAGAGGACAATAACCTGCTTGATGTTTTAATCAACAGCGACTCTCCAAATGCCGACAAAGGTCTTGTAAACGAGTCCTTAAATAAAGAGATTGAGAGAGCACTTTCTACATTAACGGAGAGAGAAAGAGATATTGTTAAATACTTTTTTGGCATTGGCACCAGTGAAATGACACTGGAAGAGATTGGTGAATACTTTGGTCTCACAAGAGAGAGAGTACGCCAGATTAAGGAGAAAGCAATAAGACGCCTTAGACACAGTGCAAGAAGCAAACTTCTCAAATCTTACCTGGGATAAAAATCCTATTTAAATACCTGATATATAATGAAAAAATTTTTCTTTATGGCTATAGCCGCCGGAGTTATAATCTCCTCCTGCTCACCCAAAAATGATATCAATCCATTACTTGCTCAGTGGAATACACCTTTTGGAATTCCACCTTTTGAAAAAATTAAGACAGAGCACTATATGCCTGCCTATCTCGAAGCCATGGCTGTGCATAATGCCGAGATTGAAGCAATTATTAACAATCCTCAACCACCCACATTTGAGAATACAATTGTAGCATATGACAACTCAGGAGCTCTTCTTAATAAAATTGCACCTGTTTTCTCAAGTCATAACTCGGTGAATGCTTCACCGGAGGTACTGGAACTTGCTAAAGAGCTCTCACCGCTTACAAGTAAGCATTACAACGACATTAGTCTTAATGAGAATCTTTTCCAACGCGTTAAAACTGTTTACGACCAGCGTGAATCTTTGGAGCTTAACCCCGAACAGTTGAGATTGCTGACAGAGATGTACAAAGATTTTGTAAGAAGTGGTGCAGAACTGCCTGTAGATAAAAAAGAGGAACTAAAGAGTATAAATGCAGAGATTTCTGCTCTTCAGCTTGCATTTGGTCAAAATCTTCTTGCTGAGACAAATGGTTATAAATTGGTTATCGACAATCAGGATAATCTTGCCGGCCTATCAGAAGCCCTTATAACTGCCGCTTTCGAAAGAGGTAAAAAAGATTCATTGTATGATGGCAAATGGGTGTTTGGCCTTGACAATCCCAGCGTGATGCCATTTTTGCAACAATCAGAAAAAAGAGAACTCAGAAAAGAGATTCTTGATGCATACCTTAACAGGTGTAACAATAACAACGATAACGATAATAAAGATGTTATTGCAAAGCTCATCGATCTTCGTATAAAGAGAGCCAACATTATGGGGTACCAAACTTTTGCCGATTTTCAGCTTGAAAGCAGAATGGCAAAGACACCTTCTGCTGTATACAACCTTCTGAACCAGCTATGGAAACCGGCCCTGGCTTCAGCTAAACGCGAACTTGCAGATATGTATGAGATTGCGGCTAAAAACCAGGATAACATTAATAAACTTGAAGCTCACGACTGGAGATTCTATTTCGAAAAGGCGATGACAAGCAAGTTCGATCTTAACGACGACCAGCTTCGTCCCTATTTCATGATTGACAATGTGAGAGACGGTATATTTTATGTGTCAAATCAACTTTTCGGAATAACCTTCCATCAGATAGATAATGTACCTCTTCCACATCCTGAGGCAACTGCTTATGAGTGTAAGGATGAAGATGGTACGCACCTTGGCATTCTGTTTATGGATATGTTTGCGCGTCCGGGACAAAAAAGAGGCGGAGCCTGGTGTGGCGGATTCCGTTCTCAGGTTTATGCAGACGGAGTCAGAGTTGCCCCACTGGTTACAATTGTAGGAAATTTCACAAGACCTGTTGGCGACACTCCTGCACTTTTAAGCAGTGATGAGGTAGAAACCTTCTTTCACGAGTTTGGGCATGCACTTGCAAGTCTGCTGAAGGATGTTACCTACTATGGAGTAGGAAGAATGACAAGAGATTTTGTTGAGTTGCCATCTCAAATTATGGAGCACTGGGCTTTTGAACCACAGGTTCTTAAAGTTTATGCAAAACATTACCAGACCGGGGAGGTAATTCCGCAGGAGCTTATAGATAAGATGCAGAATGCAGGTAAATACGGACAAGGATTCGCTACAGTAGAATATCTTGCTTCATCGTTCCTTGATATGGATTTTCATATGTTAAAATCTATGCCTGAAAACTTCGATGCAGTTAAGTTCGAAGAGAGCTCAATGGCCAAAATAGGTCTTATTCCTCAAATTCCTCCAAGACACCGCAGTACTTATTTTAACCACACTTTTGGAGGTGGTTACACTGCCGGTTATTATTCATATATATGGGCTGAGGTGCTTGACAGTGATGCTTATCAGGCATTTGTTGAGACAGGAGATATTTTTAACAGGGAGGTTGCAAATAAGTACCGCTATCAGATTCTTGCCAGAGCAGGCCAGGACGAAGCAATGACTCTTTATGTCAATTTCAGAGGTAAAGAGCCGGGTATTGAACCGCTGCTAAAAAACAGAGGGCTTAAATAGACTCTGTTTCTATGAGTATACCCTTTTATCACGGGGCTCTGTTGAGAGCCCCGTTTTTTTTTATCTTTGCTTTTTAAACAAAAATTAGAAATATGAATAACTTTTGGACTGCACTTGGTGACTCAATCAAGAGCTTCAGCGACATGTTGGGAATGCCCCTTTTCGTTTTGTTAATTGGTGGAGGACTCTTTTTTCTTATCTACTCGGGTTTTGTCCCTTTCCGTTATTATGTGAGGGCTCTAAAGTCACTAAAATCAACAGACAAGGATGCTCCTGGCCAAATCAGCTCTTTTGAAGCTCTTACAAGTGCAATTGCTGCTACTGTAGGTATGGGAAGTATTTCAGGAGTTGCAGTTGCAATATCTATGGGTGGTCCCGGAGCTATTTTCTGGATGTGGGTGAGTGCAGTTGTAGGTATGGCAACAAAGTTTTTCGAGGGAACACTCACAATAATGTACAAAGGAAAGGATTCGGCCGGAGAGATACAGGGTGGTCCAATGTATGTAATTACAAAAGGATTGGGTGAAAAGTGGAAGCCAATGGCTGTATTCTTCTCAATTTTTGGTTTAATTGGAACATTGTGTTTATGGCAGGCAAATCAGTTTACCGAAGCTATAACAACAGTATTGTCACAGGATGCCAACATTGAAAATACTTTTATTACAAGACTTATAGTTGGAGCAGTTGTATGTTCTCTTGTCTCA
>CAZPFI010000134.1:3691-4275 GCA_964585795.1 uncultured Muribaculaceae bacterium
AGGAGGTATAAAGAGAATATCAAAAGTATCGTCGAGAGTTGTTCCTGTTATGGTTGCTCTCTATTTTATTCTTGTTGCTTACATAATTCTCACAAATTTACCTGAAATCCCGGGAGTTTTCGGTTCCATATTTGCCGGTGCATTTGATTTTAAAGCCGGTGCCGGTGGTATTGCAGGGACAGCCATAATAATTGGGGTAAGACGAGCAACATTGGTAAATGAAGCCGGGGTTGGAACAGCTTCAATGATGCATGGTGCTTCAAAGAATAATAACCCTGTAAAAGAGGGTCTTGTTGCAATGATAGGTCCTTCAATAGATTCGGGATTAGTTTGTACTCTAACTGCTTTGGCAATACTAATTAATGGAAATTATCAGGTTACGCAGATACAGGGAATAGAGATTGCGATGAACTCATTTGAGATGTCCATACCCGGAATTGGTCACTATCTGCTTTTAATGATGGTAACAATATTTGCCTTCTCCACCATGTTCACATACTCCTACTACGGCGTTAAGTGTACGGGATACCTGTTTGGTGCCAAATATGCCGACTATTACAACTATTTCTTTTTGTTTATGTTGA
>CAZPFI010000135.1:0-4132 GCA_964585795.1 uncultured Muribaculaceae bacterium
CGAGAATTCCCGGTGTTACATTTTTAATGCTCAGAGGTACAGTAAGATTCAGAACAGGGATAACCTTTGTACCGGTGCTCTCAATAGAGCCATCAATAATAGAATCGATAATGGCCCTGGTATCTTTAATTGAGATCCTCTTTCCGGTTCCATTCCATCCTGTATTTACAAGATATGCACTTGCACCATATTTCTCCATCTTCTCTGCAAGCAACTTAGCGTATATAGTTGGGTGGAGGATGAGGAAGGCCTCTCCAAAAGCGGGAGAGAATGATGGAAGCGGCTCTGTAATGCCTCTCTCAGTTCCGGCTACTTTTGAGGTGTACCCGCAAAGGAAATGGTACTGTGCCTGTTCTTTGTCAAGTATCGAAACAGGAGGCAACACACCAAAAGCATCTGCCGAAAGATAGATTACTTTATTGGGATGGCCTGCCCTGGATGGCAATACAATTTTGTTAATATGGAAAATAGGGTAAGAGACCCTCGTGTTTTCGGTAATTGAAGCATCTGAGAAATCTATTTCACCCTTATCATCAACTACAACATTTTCCAGGAGAGCATCTCTCTTTATTGCATTCCATATATCCGGTTCGTTCTCCTTACTCAGGTTTATTGTCTTTGCATAACAACCTCCTTCGTAATTGAAAACTCCACAGTCATCCCAACCGTGCTCGTCATCACCAATCAAATACCTTTTTGGATCTGCAGAGAGGGTTGTTTTACCTGTTCCGGACAGACCAAAGAAGATTGCAACATCACCGTGTTTGCCTACATTAGCAGAACAGTGCATCGATGCAATTCCCTTTAAAGGCAGATAATAGTTCATAATTGAGAATATACCTTTCTTCATCTCTCCGCCATACCAGCTTCCTCCTATTATCTGGATTTTCTCGGTAAGGTTGAAAAGAACAAAAACCTCCGAATTAAGATTGTGCTCCTTCCATTTGGGGTTAACCGTTTTTGAGGCATTGATTGAGACAAAATCGGGCTCGCCGTAATTCATAAGCTCGTAGTCCGACGGGCGGATAAACATGTTTTTTACAAAGTGTGCCTGCCAGGCAACCTCCATAATAAATCTCACCTTTAATCTGGTCTGCTCATTTGTGCCGCAGAAAGTGTCAACTACATACAATTTCTCTTTGTTACTCAGTTGATTGACTGCAATTTCCTTGCAATCATCCCAAACTTCACGGTTGATAGGTTTGTTGATTGTGCCGTCCCACCAAACAGTGTCCTTTGTGGTGTCGTCCATAAGAATGTACCTGTCCTTTGGTGATCGGCCTGTAAAGATTCCGGTTTTTACAGCTACAGCCCCTGTGTTGGTTAACACTCCGGTTTCGTAGCCCTGGTTTTCTTCTGACATTTCTGCCTGAAAAAGCTCTTCATAAGAGGGGTTATGGATTACTTTTCCAATGTTGTGAATTCCATAAATCGAAAGATCTGAAAGTGGCATAAAAAGTTTTTAATAAGTTAAGTGAATCGGATATAATTGAAACTATAACGAATTTAAGTAAAATCTTTCACATAAAAGATATAATTTATTACTATTTTTGTTAATATATCTGCAAATATGTCCTCTCCCATTCATGTTTTAAGGCAATTCTGGTCGTACGAATCTTTCAGGCCGATGCAGGAGGCGGTTATTCGCTCCATTATGGATAACAGAGACACTCTTGCTCTGTTACCAACAGGCGGAGGTAAGTCTGTTTGTTTCCAGATTCCGGCATTGCTTAAGGAGGGTATATGTATAGTTGTCTCTCCGCTTATTGCATTGATGAAAGATCAGACAGAGAATCTCAAAAAACGGGGAATTAAAGCACTTGCAATATATTCGGGAATGTCCTCGGGCGAGATTGATGCAACATTGGATAACGCTGTTTACGGCAATTATAAGTTACTTTATCTCTCTCCGGAGAGACTCAGAACGGAGATTTTTAGAGTGCGTCTGCAAAAGATGAATGTCTCATTTCTGGTAGTTGATGAAGCACATTGTATATCTCAATGGGGCTATGACTTTCGTCCCGATTATCTCCTTATTAAAGAACTTCTTACTATAACAGGCCCTATCCCTGTGGTGGCACTGACTGCCTCGGCTACCCCTAAAGTGGCCATTGATATTATGGATAAGCTGGATTTCAAAGAGCACAATCTCATTAAATCGGGGTTTGAAAGAGAGAACCTTGCCTATATTGTAAAACAAACCGAAGACAAGAACGGACAGCTCCTTAGGATAGTAAAAGCGGTTAAAGGTTCGGGGATAGTGTATGTAAGCCAGAGAAAAAGAGCAGAGGAACTGGCATCGTTTCTTGTCTCTCAGAGTATAGCTGCAGACTCGTATCATGCCGGATATTCTGCAGATTTACGATCAAAAAAGCAGGATGACTGGAAAAACGGAGATATATCAGTAATTGTCTCCACCAATGCTTTTGGTATGGGTATAGATAAACCCGATGTAAGATTTGTCTGTCACTTTGATATTCCGGAGTCTCTTGAGGCCTATTTTCAAGAAGCAGGCCGGGCAGGAAGAGACGGCAATAAGGCCTATGCTGTTCTTTTATGGAATAACAGCGATATAAAAAGATTAAACCAGATAGTAACACTCTCTTTTCCCAAGATTGAGTACATTAAAGATATATATCAGAAGCTGTACAGGTTTTTCGACTATGCATACGGTTCGGGCAAGGGAGATGCTGTAAGATTCAATATTACAGAGTTCTGTTCAAAATACAGGATTAATGCATCTTCGGTCTACTATGCAATAAAGCATCTTGAGAGCGAAGATTATCTTAAACTTACCGAAGAGTTGTACAACCCTTCAAGGATTATGTTTCTGGTTAACAGAGACGAGTTATACAATGTACAGCTCAAAAACGAATCGCTGGATTCTTTTATAAAATCTATTCTGAGATTATATACAGGATTGTTTTCGGAATATACATCGATAGACGAGGATTTCATAGCCCGGGCAATTCGTAACAGTAAAGCGGCTGTTGTAGCCACACTTATAAGACTCTCACGGATGGGCATACTGGCATATATTCCGGGAGCACACTCACCATTGCTTATATTTAACTTCGAGAGACTTCAGGAGGAGGGGATGGTAATAAGTGAACAGAATTACAGACAAAAAAGAGAGAGATTGCAGGAACGAATCAACTCTGTGGTTGAGTATGCATCAGATAAAGAGAGTTGCAGATCGGTCTATCTGGTGAAATACTTTGGACAAAGCGATGCAGCCATGTGCGGTATCTGCGATGTTTGCCTCGCCTTGAAGAGTAAAAAAAGAGACGATAAAGAGCTGGAGATTGAGATTATTGATATATTGACAAAATCACCGGTAGAGATTAAAACCCTGATAAATCTCTATGAACAGGAGAACATAAAAATTGTCGATTTATTGAGAGATATGGTACAAAGAGAGGTTTTGTACGTTGACTCCGACATGGTCTATCTCTCTAAAAAGAGCAGATAAACTCTTTTAGTTTGTCGCTGAGCTGCTGAACGGGTAGCCCAACCACATTGAAATACGAACCCTCAATTCTGCTTATAACGGTATATCCAAACCAATCCTGAGCACCATAGCTACCTGCCTTATCGTATGGCGAGTAGTTATCTATATAATAATATATCTCATCATCATCTATCTCCTTAAACCACACTTTGCTTTTTGAAAGAAAACTCATTCCAGACTCTCTTGAACGAAGTGTAACTCCGGTAGCCACTATATGTGACCTGCCCGAAAGAAATTTCAGCATACTAAAGGCCTCATCCCTGTTTTGCGGCTTTTCAATGATCTTGTCATTACAGATAACCAATGTGTCTGCCGTAATCAAAATCTCTCTCTCCCGGAGCTCCCTCCCAAACTGAAGCGATTTTCTGTCGGCAAGCATCTGTGGAACAGAGAAGAGTGGGGTGTTTAAGTCGTAATCTTCAGAGATAACACCTATTACTTCAACCTCAAAATCTATGTCCAACCCTTTAAGAAGAGCAGCTCTTCGGGGCGAGAGAGAGGCAAGAGTAATCTTATATCCTTTGAGAAGGTCTTTTAGAATGGCCATATTACAGTCTCTTTATCCTGAGTATGCTTCGGGGTTTCTGCTCCACTTGCCCTGAACTTTAAGTGTTTGCTCAA
>CAZPFI010000136.1:0-4120 GCA_964585795.1 uncultured Muribaculaceae bacterium
ATATTAAACTGCTCAGAGATAATCCTCAATTTTTAATTGATCGGTTAGCCGTAAGAAATTTCTATGCTGCCGATATAGTAAATAATATTATTCTGCTCGATGCCGAGAGACGCAACCTTCAGACAGAGAACGATTCTCTGTTGTCTAAGCAGAATTCCATTGCTAAAGAGATTGGGATGTTGATGAAAGAGGGAAAGAGAGAGGAGGCAGCAACGGCTAAAGAGACTGTATCTCAACTTAAAGAGAGCTCTAAAGACCTTGAAAACAAAATGGAGGAGTGTTCAGTTCAGCTTCAGGAGTTGCTTGTGTTGTTACCCAATCTTCCGCACAGCTCTGTCCCTTCAGGTAAGGGTGCTGAGGATAACCTGACAGTGAAGGAGGGGGGAGTGATTCCCAAATTGAGTAACGGTGTGCCTCACTGGGAACTTGCAAAAAAATATGATATTATAGATTTTGATCTCGGAGTGAAGCTGACCGGTGCAGGTTTCCCTGTATATAAAGGAAAAGGTGCAAGATTGCAAAGAGCTTTGATATCGTGGTTTCTTGATAAAAACTGTGAAGCCGGATACTCAGAGGTTATGCCTCCACTGATGGTGAATGAGGCTTCGGGGTATGGTACAGGACAATTGCCCGATAAGGGGGAGCAGATGTACCATGTTACTCTGGATAACTATTACCTTATTCCAACGGCAGAGGTGCCTGTAACCAACTTTTTCAGAGATGTGATTCTTCAGGAGTCATCTCTTCCGGTAAAACTGACTGCTTATACTCCATGTTTTAGGCGGGAGGCCGGTTCGTATGGAAAAGATGTAAGGGGTTTAAACAGGTTGCATCAGTTTGATAAGGTGGAGATTGTTCAGGTTGCCCTTCCGGATAATTCGTACAACGCTCTTGACGGAATGGTATCTCATGTTGAAAGTCTGGTTGCTGCGTTAGGGTTACCATACCGTATTCTGCGTCTTTGCGGTGGAGACATGGGCTTTACCAGCGCTTTGACATACGATTTCGAAGTGTACTCCGCTGCGCAGGATAGGTGGCTTGAGGTTAGTTCTGTGTCAAACTTTGAGACTTTTCAGTCGAACCGCCTAAAGCTCAGATATAAGGATGAAGGAGGTAAACCTCAACTGGCACATACTTTAAACGGAAGTGCTCTGGCATTGCCCAGGATTGTGGCTGCTCTTTTGGAAAATTTCCAGACACAGGAGGGTATAGTTGTTCCTGATGTATTGGTTCCTTACACCGGTTTTAAAATCATTGATTAATTTTTTGTTATGTCTCGGGATAGAGTAATTCTTGGAATAGACCCGGGAACGCAGATTTTCGGCTGGGGGGTCATAAAGGTGTGTGGAGGCAAAGCAGTGTATGTTGCTATGGGAACCTCGTCTCTTAAAGGTTTGCCCGACCATTTTGCAAAACTTTCTAAAATATTTAATGAGGTAAAATTGCTTATTGACCGTTTTTCTCCCGATCAGCTTGCAGTTGAAGCCCCCTTTTACGGAAAGAATATTCAGTCTATGCTAAAATTGGGAAGAGCCCAGGGAGCAGCAATTGCTGCTGCTTTAAGTTGTGGTATGGATGTATATGAGTATGCTCCGCGAAAGATTAAACTTTCGATAACCGGAAAGGGAGCTGCTTCTAAAGAGCAGGTATCCAATATTATATCAAGGATTTTAAATGTAAATGAGGTTGCTCTTTCATACGATGCTACAGACGGGCTTGCAGTTGCAATGTGTCACTTTCTGTCTGATTCGGTTAGCATAGAGATAAAAGGTGCAAAAAAAAACAGCGGCTGGAGCTCTTTTGTTAAAAATAATCCCGACAGAATCAAATAGCTTTTTTTAAAAGTGCTTTTAACTTTTCACCTTTTTTGCAGTCAAAAGGGTGTTGTAAATTTATATTGATAGTAATTAATAAATGTGATGAAATATACAAAATTGATTCTTCTCTCCTTTGCATTAATTGTATTTGCAAATGGTTTAGCAAATGACCAGTCAAGAGACTTCAGGGTACGTGGTTCTCTTGTCGACAGTATCAGAAACGAAGTTGTGGAGTTTGCCACAGCTGCACTTATTCCCGAAGGCTCAGATTCTCCTTCGAGGTATGCTCTTTCAGACGCCAGAGGTAATTTTGAGATAACCGGTGTAACGGCCGGCGAATATACGCTCAGAATTGAGTTTATGGGGTATAACACTATTGAGAAAAAAATGACTATAGGTGCCAGAAGGGTTACAGATTTAGGAAACATAAATATGAAAGAGCAGGTTAACCTGCTGGAGTCGGTTGTGGTTTCGGCAATGGGTAATCCTGTGATAGTTAAAAAAGATACAATTGAGTACAACGCATCTTCATTCAGAACCACTGACAGTGACATGCTTGAAGAGCTGTTAAAAAAGCTGCCGGGGATTGAAATATCGTCGGACGGTAAAATCACGGCAAACGGTAAGGAGATTGACAAGATTATGATAGACGGCAAGACCTTTTTCCTTAATGACCCTTCGCTTGCAACAAAAAATATTCCCGCAAAGATTGTAGACAAGGTGAGAGTAGTGGAGAGAATGTCGGAACAGGCTCGTTTTACCGGAATTGATGATGGTAACGAGGAGACAGTGATAGATCTCTCTATAAGGCCGGGTATGATGAATGGCTGGTTTGGTAATGTTACCGGCGGATACGGTTCAGATGACAGATATCAGGCAGCAGGAATGGTTGGTAATTTTACTTCGAGCAGCCAGATAAGCATAATTGCAAACGGAAATAATACAAACAACAGAGCTTTTACCGATTTGGCAGGAGATATGATGCGCAATATGAGAAGCAGTATCGGCGGAGGTGGTGGAGGAATAAGAGTGGGTGGAACTACTCTAAACTTTGGAGGTAGTGGTGTTACCACTTCGTGGATGGGGGGTGTTAATGCAAATACTGAGCTTAACGATGGAAAGCTTAAAATAGGAGGAAACTATTTTTATGGCAGTACCGACAATGTTTCTGTAGGGAGCAGAGTAAGGCAAAACTTTTTACCGGATAGCAGCTTTTATAACAGGGACTCTACGTTTTCGCAGAATATTTCTGATAATCACAGGGTTGCAATGGAGCTTGAGTGGACTTTGTCCGATAAAACCTCTATATTATTCAGGCCTAACGCGAGCATAGGTACAGGTTCTTTCGAAGAGACAAGATATTTTTCTACTGATGGTGTGAGTGGTACAAAAATTAACGATGGTATAAGCAGTTCGTTCGGTGACAACACTTCTCAGAGCATGGGCGGAGATCTTCTCTTCCGTCAGCGTCTTGGAAAACCGGGAAGGACATTTTCTGTAAACTTCACATACTCTTATTCGAATAGCGATATGGATGGTCTGAATATATCCTCAACCAATGTTTATGGAGCTAATCCTTTTCAAACAATTGTAAGACAGAGATTCGACCTGAACAACAATTTATACTCCCTTGGTGCAAGGGCCTCCTACACCGAACCTTTGGGCAATAATTTCTTTATGGAGCTTGCCTACAGATACAATTACAGGGTAAACAACTCCGAAAAGCTTGCTTATAACTTTAATCCTGTTACCGGTGAATATGATATAATTGACGATGAGTATTCAAATGTCTTTAAAAATACCTTTATTAATCAGCAGGCAGAGGTTAACATCAGAAAGAATGAGGAGAAATACAGCTATGTGCTAGGCTTTAGTGCTCAGCCCTCCTCTACTGAGAGTGTGGGAGATGAAACTTATTTAAAAAGAGATGTATTTAATTTTGCCCCTTCGGCTCAGTTCGACTACCGGTTTAATGATACCAGGTCGCTGAGGGTTCGTTACTCAGGAAGTACAAGTCAGCCATCAATAACCCAATTGCAGCCTATACCCGATAATTCGAACCCTCTGTATATAAGAGAGGGTAATCCTGACCTTTTGCCAGAATTCAATCACCGAGTATGGATTAATCTCAGAAATACAAACAGGGAAAATTTCAGCTCTATGTTTTTAAGGGTTGGGGCAAATTACACTCTGGACAAAATTGTAAACATGACATGGTACGACGAGGGGGGAATTCAATATACAAAACCGGTTAACGAAGACGGAGTATACTCAATTTTCGGTAACCTGATGTACAATACACC
>CAZPFI010000137.1:0-4059 GCA_964585795.1 uncultured Muribaculaceae bacterium
ATAGACAAAGCAAACATGATTTTCAATATTGTCTTTTTCATCTCGGTTACCTCTGTAATAATTCAGGGAACAACCCTCTCTGTGGTTGCAAAGTGGTTTAATGTTGCACTGCCCGAAAAGGTTAAGCCCAAAACTGAATTGGATAAACTTATTTGCGACTTCCCAAAATCGGTAATTACTGAGATTGAAGTTATGCCTGGTTTTAATGCAGTAAATAAGAAGATAATAGAACTCAATTTCCAAAACTCTGCTTTTATAGTTATGATTAAGCGGAGGGAAGAGTATATAAGGCCGGGTGGTTCAACCGTTATCGAAACACATGACAAGCTGGTGATTCTTGCGGATAAACAAGAAGATATTGATGCATTGATGGAGAGAATTGCTTGATTAAAAGACCTTAAGGTCTATACAGTCAATTCTTGCGGTGTCTGCCTCCAGTAATACAATTACGCCGGAGTGTACTTTACCCATCATACAGTGAGCTGGTAAAAATTTTACTGTCTGGCCAACTTTTGGCCTTTGCCCCTCTATTGTGCCCACAAATGAGAGTACCATACATATACCAAGGTCAATGGCCGTTGTATCTCTGTTAAGTAGTTTTGGAGGGCCTGTTACCCACACATCAATCAAATTTCCATTTACCTCCAGAACAGTTGCAAAGTGTGTCAGGGGACAACCCAGTGGACGGTACCTTATTACTGCTCCTTTATCGATGTTAATTCCCGACAGGTTAACAAGTGTTTCCCTGCAAGACGGTTCTCCTTCAAGAGGGTGTAGTAAAAAGTCTGCTTTTATTTTATCAATCAAGCCGGTAAAGTTCTCTTCGTTCAAAGAGTCCTCATTTTTGGTTTTTTGATATATTACGGCTGAAGATTTTATTTTTAAACCAGGTTGATTCTTGTTTAAAATACTTTGTAACTGATTAAGATTACCACTAAATCGTTCCTGGTTTAAAACTTTGCAGTGGTTCAATGTGGTTTGGTTTTCTACCAGCGCTTTTGCAAAGAGGAGGCAGGATGGCTTCCCGCAAACTCCACAATTGAATCCTGGCAGTAATTTAAGTGTCTCTTCAAATCTCATCATCTTTATTCTCCCTTATATACCTGAACACCATCAATATGTCTCAAAACTCCTTTATGGTGCCTCTTCTCTATTCTTGTCTCTCCCACACATAGGGTGCAAATAGAGAATGGTGCATTGTGTCTCAACAGGTCTTTATCGTAACAGAATGGTGATGCGTCACTTATAAACGACCCCAGTTCAGCGGCTCCTTTACCAGTAAGACCATTGGATTCAACTACTCTGCACCCGGAGTTCATCTCAACAACCCTCTCACGGAAGATCTCCCGTTCGGCCTGTGATACAACATCTCCCTTAGTAATTACTACAATGTCTGCAGTGCTTAAAAAAGGGCCAACTTTAAGAGGGGTGTTTGGTCCGGTGGTTGCATCAATTATACACACTCCTGTACAGGACATTGTGTACGGAGCACATCTGTGGCAAAGCCCTGCTGTTTCAATTATAAGTATATCGGAGTTGTTGTTGGCAGCAAACTCTACCATTTGACCAATGTTGTAAATTGTAAAGTGGTCGGGACACATATCTTTCGAGATGCCCACCATAACCGGTACGCCTGCTGCTGCATACCTCTTATGATCTTCTGTATAGAGACAGTCAATCTTAACCACCGAAACACTTTTTCCTACAGCTTTAAGATACTTAACAGTATTTATAAGAACCGATGTTTTTCCGGCTCCGGGAGTTCCGGCTACTATTATAACATTCATTCGACTAATTTCTTAAAAGGGTAATATTCCGCAGATAACCCACGGGATTATGAAAAAACTCCTTGTTCAAATTGAATTGCGGAGATTACCTCTGCACCAACCCTTACCTTTTCGCGAATGTTGAAAAGTTCGCGGTCAACACGGTTAAGATGTATGCAAAGATTGCGCTCTTTATCGGTGGTGTTAATAATTTTTTCCACCCCTCCGTTTTTCATTACTACTCGTTTTTTTGTCAAAAGAGCAAGGAGAGGGTCGTGAGTAACTACAAGTATTATTTTACCATTGCCTGTGAGCAGCTCCATTGCTTCATGTTTTTTGATGCCGGCATTCTCAATTTCGTCTATCAACACAACCGGAGAATCGCTTATAAAAGCCACATCGGCAACCATCAAAGAGCGACTCTGCCCACCGCTTAAAACCGTAAGGTTCATATCTTTGCTTATTGGTTCTCCCGTAAGAAGATTGGCATGATAAATTACCTTGTCTGTAAGTTGAGTAGATTTACCCCGGCACTTTGAATGCAGTTCAAGGAACTCTTTGACAGTCATGTCGGCTAAAAAATTCATGTTCTGGGAGAGTTGTGCAACCAGTTTTTTCTTTGGGTCGAATCGTAATGAAAAATCGGGCAGAGCTCCGTTTATTAGTATTTGCCTGCGGGTTACAGTATCGCTCTGTGCCAGTTGCTCTATGTCTTCAATAAGTGCACTTTTGCCGCTTCCGGTTGGGCCGACAATCCCCACAATCTCTCCGGAAAAAATTTCCAGAGAATTAAAGTTTTCTGTTTTACCGTTTTTATCCCTGCCGGGTAGTATGGTGATGCTTTCTATCATGATGGCAATTTTGGGCAAAAGTAAAAGCTATTACCATTATAAACGGCAGTATTAAAGCGTATTTTATTAAGTATAAATACTTACTTAATGGTTAAATGTTAAAGTAGTGATTCTTTATGGCAAATATTACAAGACTGGCAGTATTTCCAGAGCCCGTTTTCTGTAAGAGGTTTTCGCGGTGTTTATCAACGGTTCTTTTGCTTATAGAGAGCTTCTCTGCAATCTGTAGATTTGAAAACCCTTTACAGATATAGTAAAGGATTTCCGTTTCGCGTCCGGTGAGGCCAAAATCGTCGTGAGAAGAGTGGTGTTTCGCTGACACTTTACATACTATTGATTGCAATATTTGTGGGGAGAAGTAGTTTTTCCCTTGAAAAACATCTGTTATCGCCTGTTTTACTTCGTCAAAACCTGAATGTTTAAGAAGAAATCCGGAGACTCCTGCCTCAATCATACTTGTGTAGTAGCTCTCATCGGAATACATCGAGAGTGCAATAATTTTTATTCTGCTGTCTATTTTCAATGCCTCTTCTGTTGCTGTTATTCCATTCATAACAGGCATTTCTATATCCATAAGTATTATATCTGCAGGTTCTGACGGAAGACGCTCAATAAGCTCTGCTCCGTTTCCTGCTTCGTAAATCATACCGGTATATTCCAGTTGTGATAACAGAAACTTTAAACCGTCTCTAAATAGTGAGTGGTCGTCAACAATCCAGATGTCAATTTTTTTCATTTACCGGTGTAGTTATTGTTACTATAACCCCTTTACCGGGGGCAGTCTCAAAGTCGATCTCACCACCCAGAGATTTTACTCGTGAGAAGATATTTCTTATTCCCATCCCGGATGTTGTGCTCTGTTGCTCTGTCGCTGTTGTATCAAATCCTTTGCCATTATCGCGATATGCCACTTTAAGAAGATTGTCTGTCTGCACAATTTCGAGTAATATGAGGTCTGCAGACGAATGCTTTATACTGTTGTTGAGCAGCTCGGTGACAATTCGGTAGAGACTTATCTCGGTGTCGCCGGAGAATCTTTTATGGGCTATGTTCGTTTTAAGTTTGAAGTTAACAGGAGAGGAGCTGAAGAGTTGTGCTGCAAATTTATCCAGTGCTTTGGTAAGACCGAAATTTTTAAGCAGGTGAGGACTGAGATGGTTGGAAATCTCCCTTAAAGAGAGGATTGCTTCATCAATAGCAACACAGGTTCTCTCTACTGCCTCTCTGTTTTTTACGGTCATTGTTGCAGTATCGGTTGCGCTTATGGTCATTTTGACCGAAGAGAGAAGCGGTCCTATTCCATCATGGAGGTCTCCGGCAATAATCTGCCGCGCTCTATCTTCTCCCTGGATTATGGCCGAAAGCACTTTTTTTTCGCTGCTTTTCCTAAGATCGTCCATTTGATCCTGCAGATTGAATATTTGTCTGATATAAAAAAGACT
>CAZPFI010000138.1:0-4050 GCA_964585795.1 uncultured Muribaculaceae bacterium
TGTAGATTATGCGTATCTCTTCTCTCAGTTCCGAGGGTTTACTCCACTCTCCTATCAGAATGACAACTCCCAGACCCTGACTCTCCAGTACTCTTTTATACTCGGTTACCTCCTCCCTGGCATAGTCGTAGCTATCCCTGTCAATAACCAACAGAAACCGCGTTTCGAACTTTCCTCTTGCGGGAATAACAGTGCTCGTGGCAAATCCCTCAACTACAAAAAAGGTAAGGGAAAGAAGTATTATTAATGTTTTTTGTAATCTGTTCATATCCTGTGATTATCTCATAAATACTTCAATTCTGTTAACGGTTTTAAGAAGCTGTTCCCTAAGCAATCTGTCACTCTTCTCATCAGATGCAATAGCTTTGCAACTTTCAATTATGTCACCTCTTCTGTATGAAAGGGTAAACCAACCCAACGCCTCTGCCAAAGCTATCCGGAGGGTTAAATCCTCCTGATTGTCTGCCAGAACTTTCAAAAATTCATCTACTCTGTGATGGTATGCATTATTCCTTAACATTCTTACCGCAGATATCCTCTCTTTAAGAGACTTTTCCTTATCTGCTACAGCATTGCTCATCTGTGCAATTCTTCTGCGCGATTCTAGCGTTGATTTGAATTTTTCGATGACAAACTCTTTGGCGTAATGTGTGTTGTTCTGCTCAAATTGCCTCATAACCTCATCTTCAATTTTTTGAGGATCCATTGTGTCAAAAGCGAACACGGTGTTAAAGTGCACTCTTTCATCCAGATAGTCGTTTATATAGGCATTTGCAATATAGGGGATGAAGTTTTCGCTTCCAATTCGGGACATTGCATGAATGCTCTTTCTCCTTATAAACTCGTAGGGGTCATTTACAGAGATTGAAAGCAATCTTGAGAACTCCTCTCCTTTATAATGCTGTAAAAGATGAAATATCTGCAGTCTTAACATATAGCTCGCAGAGGAACCATAAAGGTTTAAGAGAAGTTGAGGCATCTCTTTAAAACCAAGGTTAAAGAGTTTATACAGGGCAAGAGCTTTTATATCGGTGTGATTTACCTGGTTCAGTACATTAATCCAGTAATCGCAGTCGCTGCTTTTAAGATCTACTCTGTACTGACTTCCTCCGCCAAAACTGAAAGTAGGGTCTCCGAAAATATGCGATTCGAGAATATTAATATTTTTTGCCCATTCACCAATGTTGTATCCGGCTCCAAGCATACCCAGAAGGTCGGATGCAGACTTATCCTGGAGAACATTTACACTATTGGCAAAGGTAGTTACTGTTTTTCCTCCCGCAAATATGTAGTCTCCTGCTATGTACCGTTGTTCTCTGAAGTCGCCGTTGTAACAGGCATCAAAAATGACCATTCTGGCATTTGGTTTTATTACTGCAAGATCTTCAATAACAATACCGGTACTAATATCATCCAGTGAGTCTTTTATCATCTGCTCTTTATCAAACGCACCTGTAAACCAGGTAGAGTCGATATTGTAGTGTCTCTCCCACGCTGATTTCAAATCCTCTCGCTTTTCCTGAGAGCTCTCTTTGCGAAGGGCATTCCTAAACAGTCTTTTGGCAGAGTCAAAATATTGTGACGACCCAACACTAACAGGCGAAGATGTTAAATACTGTCTATCCGGCATTCCATGCTCATGAAATATCATCAGGTCCATGTCCTCTCTTCTAAGTTCGTCGGTTACAATATCCTTCATGTAAGGATACATATTGAAAAGAAGAAATTTGACCGAATTTTTATTTCTGAAAATAGCCGGGAACTGCTCTCTTAGTGTATGCCCCTCCTCCTTCCATGCAGTAAGACTGTTTGAATAGGAGCCCTCACCTGTAAAGGTTGTTATAACATCAAGTGGATTATCAGACTCCTTTTCTATGAGCAGTTTGTTAAAATACTCCCTTATCTGCCTGTAACCATCCTCTCCACTGAGAGTAGGTTTTAACCTACCGCTGTATATGTCGCAGGATATCTTCTGAGGAGAGTCCCATCTAAGCGAATAGTAGTACAACAAAGAGTTGGTGGTATCTCTGCCGATGTAATCGAATTTAAGATTAAAATCGTCGTAGAAACGATCGGACGGTACCGATGATTGTATAAATGGATACATCTGCTGATCCATCTTAAATGCAGAGGTAAAGTGCTGAGCATCTCTTATCATTGGTATTGGAATCTGTCCCACAAACAGAGCCCCTTCAAGTGAATTATTCAGGTACATCTCCTGCAAGACACCCCTTATCTCCTGTGGGTCATTCCACTGCCGTGCAACTATTTGAGGAGTAAATCCTCTGCTTTGCAAAGCAATGCTGTAGCTGTCAATCTCTGCCTTACACGCAGTATAGCTCTCTTTGTCAACAATAATAGCAAAGCCCCTCTCTGCACCTGTAAGATGTGCAGAGAGAGAAATTGCAAGTAGAATATAAATCAGAACTGTTTTAGTCATTACCTAACCCGTTTAGAATGTGAAGCCGATTCCAAGGTTTGTCTGGATACGGTTATCCTCCCCCTCTGTCGGTTTGTAGTAATCGATAGCGGCCTTTATATACAATCCTGTTCTTCTCACTTTACCCAAACCGGTTGAGAGAGTAAGCTCTCCGCCTATTTTGTAGTAATCCTGCTTCATAAAGAGGAAGTCCGGAGTGAGGAATTCAGTAACCACCACCGATGTTGGCTCTGCTCCTCGGTATCTGTATTTGCCGTCGTAGTTGTTTTTATAAACGATATCCGCTCCGGCAAGCAGTTTGCTCTTTTTGCCAAGTTGCAGATTGGCCTTAAAGTCCGCACCCATATACAAGTTTTGAATTATCATTCTCGATCTTGGCATTATGTAAAGATCGTCGTTATTTCTGAAGTTTGTAAACAACCCTGCTCTCCACTTGTATTCGTAGTCTGCTCCGCGGAAAAAGTCAAAGCGTGCTGCATACTCCTCCTGTTTAAACTTTGACCGAATGCTGCTGTAAACATCAACCCACTGCTGAACAGTGTATGTCTGGTCAAGAACCTGAACATATTCAATACCGTCAATAGCTCCGTTATTATAGGAAAGCTCAAGTCTGTATAGGTTCTCACCGCTTTTTACAGCTGTAAATCTTGCATCAAATACCTGCTCTACAACAGAGCCCTCTTTTTTGGGTTTGGTGGGAGCTGTAATTACATCCTCAACACGGTAATCATACCTTCCTTCAAGAAGGAACTTTACATCACAAAAACCGTATGAGTACTGAAGCGCTCCACCCAACTGATTTCCGTTGTAAACGAATCTTCCAAGTGACTGTAATCCACCTACAACAGCAGCATAATAGTTACCAAGACCTTTCATTACATAAACATCCTGGTTCATCTGTGAGTTACTGTTTGTGGGGCCCGACTCCTGTTTAAGATTCTGATATACAAAGTTCAATCCTGCAAAATGGTTGTCAAACTTAACCACAAGTGCCGGTTTAACTGTTATAGTATAGAAATATACCTCCGATCTGGGGTCAACCTGTTTTGCTCCGGTTTTTGCCTCATACTCTGCCTGAATTCCAAGGATTAATCTATCCCAAAGAGGGTTGCTGGCAACCTTCATTTCAAGTTTGTAATCCTGCTTTTTCCAGTCGCTTAGATTCTTGTCAACAGCATAATAAGGAACACCTCTTTCGGGGTCCAACATTGTGGTGTTGAACAGGGTACCCTCCTGAAAATCGTTATTGAAAGAGAATTTCCCCCAACCGTAACCTTTGCCAAGTCTCTGGCCACCTTCAGTTGAGACTCCAAGCAGGCGCTCGTTTTTACCATCATACTTTTTCTTAAAGTCACCGCTTTTCAGTTGGTAGTCCAGATCGATGCTGGTAAAATTATGCAGATTATCCAAAGCCAGGCCGGCACCGTTTGTGGTATGAAACCACAGTGCCTTGGCTTTTAAAAGCTCGAAGGATGCCGGCGAATTGTATGCGGGCGCCTTCTGGGCTACAGCCTGTTGTGCTGAAATAAGAGTAAGAATAAGTACTCCTGCCCAATATATATATTTAACTTTTCTCATTTTCATAGTTTTGATGATGTTAAACATTATTT
>CAZPFI010000139.1:0-4022 GCA_964585795.1 uncultured Muribaculaceae bacterium
CATAGTTCTCCTGCAGCTCTTTAAGAGCAATATTCAAACTGTCGGAATCACCGGATTTAAGAGATCTGTTATAGAGGGCAAGCGCTTTAACTGCTGTTTTGCCTTTTGCAATCCTTTCATTAACTGATAGTGCCAACATCTCCTCATCTCCGTTGCAAACCGGGTAACCGCCCTCCATAATATCCTCAATGCCCGGCACAAAGCTATTGGCTTTTTTATTAATTAACAGGGAGAGACCATTGGGAACCGAGATGTTGAACAGAAAGGGCTTCTCCAAAACAAAACCCAGAGAGTCTCGCTGGAGACGGGATATGCTTTTATGTGGATTCAGAATTCCAATCAGCGTAAGGGGTGCTCCATGGCTTCCTCTGTAAAGGCCCTCCATTGCCGCGAGTTTCATAGGTTGTTTTCGTGCAATTTGATAGGCCGATCTGTTTCCTGTCCATATAAGGGCTAAAAGAGAGATAAATGCAACAACCGATGCAATACGGATGCTCTTTCTCGAAAACTCCTCCTCCCTCTTCTTCAGCAGATACCAGCAGGATATACCTATAACAGCTATACCTCCCAATACAAAGCTGTCTGTAACAGTATGCAAAAACTTATTTATTGATACAGGAGAGAGGGCAATTGATATTAACTGTGTTATTTCGTTCCTGGCCGATGAGGGATTGAACTCCATTCCCACGGGATATTGCATCCAGGCATTAATTATTATTATTCTGAATGCAGAAATTATGGTAAAGAGAGAGACCATCCATGTGCAGAACAGGTGAACTCTTTTACCTACTCTGTTCCATCCAAAGAACATAATAATAAAGAAGGTTATAACCAGAACAATAACCAGCACTGCTGCAACAGACTGTGGTGTTGCAAAGAAATTTCCAATAAACCAAGAGTTGCTTCTCCAGAAAGTACCAAACCTCAATTCGAGAATTATGCCTGCAACTATGCTGGCCACAAAATTAACAGCAAAAATTTTCACCCAGAATTTGGTTGTTCTTTCCCAGAAGTCATTCTCTGTCATTACATAATACGACTCCATAATGGCAATTATAAAAGCCAGACCTATGGTAAGAGGAATAAAAAGCCAGTTAAAAGAGGTGAAAAGGGCAAACTGAAGCCCCGATTGGGATGACAGAAAAGCCGAAAGCATATTCAAAGGTGTTTAGGTTTAGGTTTTTGAGGTTTTTGCAGAAGAGCGTCAGACCATATTTAATCCATTTAAAATTTTCTTAAAGTTAAAAAAATAATTAAAAAATGAGTGAGAGCTTATAAAAATATCATTTCTAAAAAGTATATTTGCATAAATCGAAACACTTTGGTTATGGAAAGAAGAAATTTTTTAAAGACGGCAATTCTGGGTGGAATAGCTGGAGCAGTGGGTTTTAAAAACAGCTCACTTTTTGCCGGAGGTAAAATGAGTGTTGCTGTACAAAACGACCTGGTTGCAGTTATGGGTGGTGAGCCGGAAGAGATGTACACTGCTGCAATAAAGGCAATGGGAGGAATGTCCAGATTTGTTAAAAACGGCAATAAAGTTGTGGTTAAACCAAATATCGGATGGGACAAGAGACCTGAGTTTGCCGCAAACACAAACCCTTTGCTGGTAGCAGCTATAGTTAAGGATTGCATTGCTGCCGGTGCCTCAGAAGTTACTGTTTTCGACCACACCTGTGATGAGTGGCAGGCCTCTTACCGCAACAGCGGAATTGAAGCAGCCGCAAGGGCAGCAGGAGCAAAAATTGCATTTGCCCATGACGAAAAATACTACAGAACAGTGAGGATTCCAAAAGGTGTCCGTCTAAAAGAGGCAAAATTCCACGAGTCAATTCTGGATTGTGATGTGTGGATTAATGTACCGGTATTAAAGAACCATGGAGGAGCCAGGATGACAATTGCAATGAAGAACTTTATGGGTATAGTCTGGGACAGACGCTTCTGGCACGCAAACGACCTTCAACAGTGCATTGCCGACTGCTCTACAATTGCTAAAATGCCTGTCCTTAACATTGTTGACGCATACAGAATTATGACTCAAAATGGCCCCAAAGGAAAGAGTATCGAAGATGTTCAGACACCAAAGGCACTGTTTATGTCTCCCGATATTGTGGCAGTAGATACCGCGTCGGTCAGATTTTTCAATCAGTTCAGGCCCGACATCCGCCTCGATGATGTAACTCATATCGGCATTGGAGAGAGAATGAATGTGGGTACCACTGCAATTGATAATATCAAGGTAGAAAGAATCAGATTAGGATAAAAAATGTACAGATTTCTAAAAAGGGGCAGGGTAGTATTTTCTATACTGTTTATGCTTCTCATTACGGCTTCGTTTATATTCTTTGTAAACAGAGAGACCCTGTTTTTCTCAACTTTTCTTAAGTTGCAGTTTGTCCCCTCTTTTCTGGGTATTCTCACAGGCAGCACTCTGGTCTTTCTGTTACTTATGGTATTGACACTCCTTTTCGGAAGGGTTTATTGCTCGACACTCTGCCCGCTTGGTACCTTTCAGGATATTACAATCAGAGTGTCCAATCTGTTTAAAAACAGGCAGCAAAAGAGGTTCAGATTCAGCAAGTCATACAACACTCTGCGTTATGCAATTCTCCTAAGTATCGGGTTGCTCTTTATTGCAGGTATCTCATATCCCCTTGCACTTTTTGATCCTTACTCAAACTGGGGTAAGATATCAAATGAGATTATAAGCAGGGGCGAGCAGCTTTTGCATAACGGATTGGCAGAGATTTTTCCTGATACCATCTTTTTCAGAAGCTATGCGCACTTCTCAATGGGCTCTTTCGTTTTTGCTCTTCTGTTTCTCATTATTGTTACTCTTTTGAGCGCATTCAGGGGCAGACTCTATTGCAACACAATATGCCCGGTGGGTGCACTGCTGGGGCTCTTCTCCAAAATATCGGTTTTTAAACCGGTAATAAACAGTGATAAATGTACCAAATGCAGGATGTGTGTCATACATTGCAAAAGTGAATGTATAGACCTTAACAACCTTAGCGTTGACGAAAGCAGATGCGTGGCTTGCCTCAACTGTATGCAGGTGTGTAAATTTGATTCTATCTCATATAAAAACACCTGGGCAGCAGCGATTAATAAATCCACAGATAAAGAGAAATACACAGTTTCGGATGTAAACGGCAGGCGTAAGGCCATTATTGCACTGGGAGCAATGGGAACAGCATTTGCAATTAAAGCGGTGAATCTTCCCCCTCTTCTTTCATCAAAGCCAAAAATTACAGGGATTGCCCCTCCGGGTGCAATGAGTACAGAGCATCTTAAGAAAAATTGTACAGCATGTCATGCCTGTGTTGCTGCCTGTCCAAACAATATAATACAGCCGGCCTCCTTTGAGTACGGGGTTGAGGGTATGCTGCTGCCGGTTTTAAGCTTTAAACACCATTTTTGCAGCTATGAGTGCAATACATGTATGCATGTCTGTCCAAACGGTGCTCTTAAACCACTGTCTCTTGAGGAGAAACAACATGCAAAAATTGGAGAGACCCAGTTCTACCTGGAGAAATGTATTGTACATACTGACAGAACCGACTGCGGGGCCTGCGACGAACATTGTCCCACCAAGGCGATAACCATGGTGCCGTATGGAGATGAAGGGCTGTTTATTCCCGAACTCAATGCAGATCTGTGTATCGGATGCGGTGCATGTGAGTATATATGCCCTGCAGTACCCGACAAAGCAATGGTGATACACGCACTTGCTGTTCACGGTGTGGCCGACACACCCACTCTTGATAAGCAGGAGAAGATTAAAGTGGACGATTTCGGGTTTTAGAGATCCTCTTCAAGGAGTCCGGGTCTTAGGGCCCGGGTTCTCTCTATGGCTTGGTTTTCCTGCCACTCTTTTATAAGCTTAGGGTTTCCGCTTAGTAAAACCTCAGGGACCTTCCATCCGTTAAAATCAGCTGGTCTGGTATAAACAGGTGGTGCCAGGATGCTGTCCTGAAATGAGTCGCTAAGGGCCGATGTCTCGTCGGAGATAGCACCGG
>CAZPFI010000140.1:0-3994 GCA_964585795.1 uncultured Muribaculaceae bacterium
ATTAACAGCAAATCCCTAACTATGCCTTACCGAAATAATGTCTCCATCCTTTACTCCTGACTTTGATGCTGTCCTACCAGGCGATACCGAAGCCACCCTGAAACCATCACCTTTATCGTAAGTAAAGTCTGGTATCACTCCCAAAGTGACCCGAAAAGATCTGGCCGAACTCATTTGAGGCATCTCAATCTTTACATAATTAGGGGTAAAGCCACTGTCCGAAATGCTGGCCAGAAGAGCCAGGGTGAAATCGGTAATCCTTGCTATTCCGTTATAATTTATGAGATCTGCGGTATCGTCCGGAGTGTGGTACTCCTTATGAACTCCAGTTGAGAAATAGAGGACCGGCACCTCTTTGGAGTAGAAGGAGGAGTGGTCGGATGGTCCGTGCCCGCCTGCTGTTTTAGCAATAGAAAAATTAAACTCCTCATTTATTAGGTTAACCAGCGAGTCGGCCCCGTTAAATGTACCTGTACCGCCAATCTGTATCCTCTCCTCTTCAAGGCGCCCTATCATGTCGTAGTTAAGCATCAGACGGGGTAAAAGACCAAGCTTCTGCAAAGTATCGGCAACTATCCTGGAACCTATAAGACCTCTCTCCTCTGCACCAAATGCCGCAATTGCAAACTTTACGCCCTCTCCTGCAGACTCACCGAACACCCGGCCAAGCTCCATTACCGCTGAAACCCCACTGGCGTTGTCATCTGCTCCATTATGTATCGCTGTGCCCGATCTGTACATAGAGCCGCTGCCTTCGCCTCCGTATCCAAGATGGTCGTAATGAGCACCGGCAAGAAAAGCAATCTCACCCTCCTTTTGTGTGTTTGTAGCCAATACATTAAATGTGCGGGCTTTAATTACATTTACCTTGGTATATACTTCACATATTAATCCTGGGCTCATCACCAGCTCTCCGGCTACTTCTGCTCTTATCTGAATTACCGGGACAGGAACTCCGGTACCTCCGGAAAATCTGCCTGTATTTAAAGAGTCGTCATAATAAAATATAACGGCAGAGAAGCCGGCCTGCACCAAGGGAGTAACTCTGAAAATCACAGAGTCGGGATGAGATTTGATCAGTGCAATATATGAGGAGTCGCGGTTAACCGTTTGGTATTTGCTATCTGCCTCCTCTAACCTTATTACCCTGCCTTTAACTCTTGCGGTAGATGATATTGGAAGAACCGCAAACTCACACCCCATCTCACGCTTTACATTGCCTGTAATAAAAGCTGCCTCAGGTGCCACCTCTCTTCTGAGGGTGATTAGGAAAGGTATAACCATGCTCTCACCTATCAGAGGTGTAAAACCTGCAGAAAGAAGTTGGTCTGCAATGTAAAATGCAGCCAGTGAGTCACCGGTTGTTCCCGGTGCCCTCCCTTCCAGTGAATCTGATGCAAGATAACCAAGATCTGCTTTTATGCGAAGTTTATCTGATTTTAAATTCTGGCTTCGTGCATTAAAACCTGCCAGAGAGAGGAGAAATATTATTATTAATTTATATGGATTCATTCTTAATATCAAAATAATGAAAATTTTTATAGCTCAATATCAATATGTTACAAATATAACTAAAATTTTTTACAAAAAAATATCAAAAAATATTTGGCGATATGGAAATCATAACTACATTTGCAGTGTACTACTACACTAATACACTAAATCATATTTAATCTGTATATAATGGTAACAATTGAAAATTTGAGCTTTAGTTACTCCCGGCACACAGTCTTTAATAATATAGACCTTACCCTGGAAGCCGGAAAAATCTATGGTCTTCTGGGGCAGAATGGTGTTGGAAAGACCACTCTTTTGAAAATAATTGCCGGTTTATTAAAGTTAAAGTCCGGTAACTGTAATGCTATGGGTTATCTTCCGTTTAATAGAGAACCGGGTTTTCTGGGAGAGATGTTCTACATTCCGGAAGATTTTATTGCTCCCAAAATGGTTGTAAATCAATTTGCACGACTTAGGGGTGAGTTTTATCCAAAATACGACCACAACCGATTCGGTCAGCTTCTGGATGAGTTTGAAGTTAAAGGAGGTTCAAGCTTTACCGGTTTATCTTACGGACAGCAAAAGAAGGCGATTATTGCATTCGCTCTTTCGGTAAATGCAAACCTTCTGCTTTTGGATGAACCCAGTAACGGACTGGATATCCCGTCAAAATCGAAACTGAGAAAAGTTGTATCTGAGGCCTCCAATGATGATAACTGCATCGTCATATCAACACACCAGGTAAGAGATATGGAAAACCTCATCGATCCCATAATTATACTTGACAGGGACGGAGTTTTACTTAATGAAGAGATTAACCGTATCACCGGTAAACTTACATTCCGTTTCAGCGGTAGCACATCTCCGGAGGCACTCTACTGCGAAAGCACACCGGGAGGGTATCTTATTGTAGATAAAAACATCACAGGCCAGGAGACCAGAGTTAATATCGAGGCGCTTTTCAATGCAACATTGTCACATAAAGATGAGATGAAAAAAATATTTAACAAATAAGAAAAATGAAAGATATATTTAACATAAAACGGTTTGCACGGCTTTTGGGAAAAGATCTCACAGAGAGGGCTCACATAATTTTTAAAGTTTGTTCCATTCTCTCACTTTTACTCATAGCTTTCTGGCTTACGGTACTATTAACCAAGGCCGACTCCCCGGTCTCTTCCGGTGCAAGAATGGTTTACCTGTACACCTCGGCATTTATTACAGCACTTTTTGCCCCCTTTGCTCTTTACAAGAACTATAACCACCGCAAAAAAGGGGTTGACTACACCACTCTCCCGGCATCTGCTGCTGAGAAGTTCACAACAATGTTCATCATTTCATTATTTGTAATGCCATTTGCTGTTTTTGCAGCTATACTTGGTGCAGATACTTTAATAACAACATTAAATCCATCTGTTTTTGACGGTTATATATTTACAGATCCAAAATTCTTGAATTTCTCCGGCAGTTCGGTGAGCGATATTGTTATTGTTCCGCTCTTTTGCTTCTTTGGCAACCTGCTGTACCGTAATAATAAAATATTGAAGACATCCCTCACCATAGCCGCAGTTTACATTTTAATAATTCTCATTATTGTTCAGCTTCTTTTTATCTTCAAGGAACAGCTGGAGTTGTTGAAACTTAGCAATTCACAGATGCAGTTGACGGTTGATTTCGATTCTTTGAAGGCGATGTACAAAAACAACCACTTTGACGGATTGCCTCTGGTAAAATACACAATTTTAACGCTTGATCTGATGTTCAGTTATATCTTTCCTGCAGGTCTGATAGCAGGCGCATACTACAGGATGAAAAACATTCAATACTAGATTATCATGGATTTCAACGAACACAAACCGATATATCTCCAGATCTCCGATAACATCAGCGAAAAGATACTGTGCGGAGAGTGGACTGCAGGGGAGAGAATCCCTTCGGTAAGAGAGCTGGGGAGCTCATTGGGTGTCAATCCCAACACTATAATGCGAACTTATGAGCACCTGGAAAACCTGGAAATAATTAATAATAAACGCGGAGTTGGCTTCTTTGCAACACCCGACGCCAAAGAGAAGATAGTCTCAATCCATAAGGAGCAGTTCCTAAAAGAGGAGCTTCCCCAAATTGTAAAGAAGATGACTCTTCTTGGAATAAAACCTTCAGAGGTATTCGATTGCAAATAACTGAATATTAATTTTATAAACTTTATAAATAAAATGAGAAAGGTTAAGTTTCTTGTATTTATGACACTCCTGTTTGCCCCTGCTCTCAACGCAACCGGAATGGCCCGGGAGATGTGCACTTTATGTGACACTTCACAACTAAAAGACACCCCTGAGGGTAAATCTGACAAAAAGGAGTCCAAAAAACCTGCCCTGATAATTTACCGTGACGGCAAGGAGGTTGAGATCTCAAAAAAAGAGCTGGATTATGTTTTAAACAACAAAATCCCCTCAATAATTAAAAGAATAAATGATGTTAATAAATTAAACTCTATTGC
>CAZPFI010000141.1:0-2270 GCA_964585795.1 uncultured Muribaculaceae bacterium
TGCTATATCCATACGGCCGTAACCTGCTGTCTCCTGCTCTCCCTCTGCAATCTTGCTTTGTCTGGCGGCTGCGGTAAACAGAAGTTCTGCAGAGCCCAGTTTGTAATTTGAGTATCGCAGCCCTACTGCTCCGTTCAGAGGCGGTATCATGGGTAGATTTGCCCTGCCGGCGGAAGCATTACCCAAACCACTCTCCTCCGGTTCAATTATCTCTTCTCCGCGTACATATCCTGCCGACAACACCAGAACCCAGTTTTTGTAAAAGTTGTAGTCCATCTGCATGTCGAAACCGTATAGCAGAGCACGGCTTATGTTGGAGTTTATAAATGCAGGCAGAGTGCTTGGCTGCGAGGTTGCTGTGAGGGTATAGACAAACTCTCCGGGAACTTCGGCTATCATATTGGTTATGTTGTTTATATACACTCCTGCCTGAAGTGTAAACCTGGGTTTCCATACTCTTAACCCAAGATCGGCAGAGTATCCGCGTTCCGGCTCCAATGCGGGGTTGCCAAGCCGTACAAAGCTTCCCAGGTCGATGTACTTGAAGCGCTCTTCCAGTGATGGCGCACGGAACGACCGTGCAAGATTCAGTGACAGATGTGTGCTGTTGTCAAGTTTGTAAAGGAATCCACCATTTGCACTCCACGACATGCTGTTCTCTTTTGCTGCAGGAAAGGTGAGGCGTTGGGTTGGCGGGGAGTCGTTTCTGTTGCCGTTGGTTATGATATAATCTACATCGTAACCGTTCTGGCTGGATATCCAGACTGCGTCAACCCGGCCCCCGGCAATAAATGTTAGGCGTCCGTCCAGCAGAGTGTGTTCGTTTTGAATAAAGAAGCCGGCATTGTTCGATTCCGATTTGGGGATTGGTGTCTCTCCTCTCTCCACATTGTTGGTTACAATTGTTGTCCCGGCCGGGTTTTTCACCTCAACAGTTATGAATCTTACCCTCGAGGTTTTGAGCTGTCTGCCCCAAACATCCACTCCCATTATAAGTACATCTTTTGGTGAAAGGTTGAGAGTGCTCAAAAGTTGCACTCCGTTTAACAGGTGGTCGCCTGTGGGTGTCATGAGGTATGGTGTTGCCCTTTGCGTGTTTCCGTTTGGCAGTGTTGTTTCGCTGAAGGTATTGGGTTTTACGGAGACATCGCGTATGATATGCTGATTGAAGTAGCTCAATTTCAAAGATGCTAGTTTGTTTGAGATGTCTGTTATTTCGTAAGTTGCCGAGAAGAGGTCTCTTGAGATATTGGTATAGGTTGCTTCGGCTGTGCGGGGGAAAGCATCTCCTCCGGGAATCCCCACATCGGTAGACCAGTTGCGTTGGTACTGAACTTTTAATGTATGGTTTTTAAGAGGTTTTAATCCTGCATTTGCTCTGAAATTGTTTGTGGTAAATGCGCTGTTATGCAGAGTTCCTGCGGGTGTGCGCATATCTTGGGCATTTGCATAGGAGCCACTCACTCCAAGATACCATCGCTGCGCCCCTGTGTTGAGGGAGCCATAACCGGTAAAGAGTTTGTTTGCTGAGGCGTAGCCCGAGATAAAATTTCCGGAAATATACGGTATGTCAGCAAAATGGCCTCCTTTTGTTATTATGTTCACTATTCCCCCCATTGCTCCTGTTCCGTAAAGCGACGATTGTGCCCCTTTTATTACCTCCACTCTCTCTATATCGTTTATATCTATCATACTGAGGGAGGCAGTAAGGTCGGTTGCTGTCTCTACCCTATTTCCGTCAATAAGTGTTACCAACCGGTTTTCGCCCAACCCGCGGATGTTGATGTTGGTTGCCCATATCCCGTCGCCACCCATAAATATACCGGGTTGTGTATTGAGGACATTGGAAAGGGTTATTGAAGATTGTTTTTGAACCGCTGCGGCAGTAATAACGCTTATTGATGCAGGCAGCTCTTTTACCTTGCGGTCGTATCTGAAACTCGAAACAACTATTTCGCCCAGCGATATTGTGTCGGGTGTCTGGATAAGTGCATTGGGGTCTAAACCATCTTTACCTAAATCGTAAACAGCATTTTCGCTAACCGGTTTAATTTCAGCAGTAACCTTATCCTTAGCGGTGTTTTTATTAGTGACTTTCTCTCCATTTTCAGCAGTAACCTTCTCCTCAGCAGTAACCTTCTCCTCATTTGAAGAGCTTGTCTCTGCTTTGGATGTGGCGCCAGCTAACGGTGAAGAGGATGTTTTGGATGAGGAACTTGTCTCTGCTTTGGATGTGGCGCCAGCTAACGGTGAAGAGGATGTTTTGGATG
>CAZPFI010000141.1:2370-3975 GCA_964585795.1 uncultured Muribaculaceae bacterium
AGGAACTTGTCTCTGCTTTGGATGTGGCGCCAGCTAAAGGTGAAGAGGATGTTTTGGATGGAGAACTTGTCTCTGTTTTGGATGAAGAAGACTCAGGTTGGGGCTTGCTTCCCTGACCTGTTGATACTGTTGAGAGACACACCAAAATTATGGCTGTCATAATGTAAGACTTTGCTTTAATCATTTTACCTGTTCTTTAAAAGTACCGACTTTACCTGGATGCCTTTTAAGCGCCCCAGTTGGCCTGTCAGGGAACCAATTTCATCGGTGGTACCTTCAAGAATAAGTGAGATTATGCCAAGATCATTGCTGTGGGGCAGGCCCTGCCGCCCTATAATGATGTTGAAATGTTTGGAAAGAATATCGTTGAGGAGCTGTACATCCTCGCGACTTTCAATTTTGATGAGTGCTGTTCCAATTCTCTTTTCCATCAGTTTTCCTCCGGATTAGACTGTTTTTGATTCCCGTACCACCTTGAGCGGACCTTAATCCTTTATCGCAGTAATTATACGGTGATTAATTTGCTGCAAAGGTACAACTTTTTTGATGACTGCAAAATTCATCGCCTTGATTTTTGGCAACTACTTGTATATCTGTGGATAATAAAATAAAGTGTGCGTAATACCACTTAGTTGTAAAGGATTAATTAACACATTATCTGCCTGTTACCAAAAATCAAGGCGATGAATATTTTTTGTACTATCTTTGTGCGCTGTTTATTCTTACAGCCGTTACTGGAGAGATGCAGGAGTGGCTTAACTGGCTCGCCTGGAAAGCGAGTATACCCCACAAGGGTATCGGGGGTTCGAATCCCCCTCTCTCCGCAAAATTTCATCGCCTTAAAAATTGGTAAACACTTTAATTGGTAAACACTTAATTAATAGCTTTTTATAAATCACAAGTTCTTATGAATCGTAAATGTTTATAAACTACAATTATAAATTACAAATTCTTATGAATCGTAAATGTTTATAAACTACAATTATAAATTACAAGTTCTTATGAATCGTAAATGTTTATAAACTACAATTATAAATTACAAGTTCTTATGAATCGTAAATGTTTATAAACTACAATTATAAATTACAAATGCTTATTAATCGTAAATGTTTATAAACTACAATAACTCTGCAAACAAAATCTCTTTTGAATAAAACCTCTAAAAAACCTTGCTTAAAGCCCTGACATATCTGCGTAACACCCTTACTAATTGGAATATACACCAAAGTAGTTCATCATTACTCCTCTTTTTTCTGCTGCTTTTCACTGGTTGCAAACAAGTTGAGCAGAAGCAAGATACTGTTACCATTGCCGCTCTAAGTGGTCCATCTTCGATGGGGATGATTAAATTTATTGACAGTGTAAACAGTGCTTCCAATTCAAACATAAACATTGTTATTCTCAATGAGCCGATGCAGGTTCGTAAAATGATGCTTGACGGCACTGCTCAGTTTGCGCTACTGCCCGGCACAATGGCTGCCCTTATGTACAACAGGGGTGTTGATTTTCGTCTGATTTCCGTTCCCGGATGGGGTTCGCTCTATCTATTGGGTAACTCGCAGCATCTGTCGGGTAACTCGCAGCATCTGTCGGGTAACTCGCAGC
>CAZPFI010000142.1:0-3962 GCA_964585795.1 uncultured Muribaculaceae bacterium
TATTCGATGAGGCTACCAATGCTCTTGACGCTAAAAACGAGAGAGAGATAATGAAGAATCTCGACGAATTTTTCAAAGGAAAAACTGTGGTTGTTGTTGCGCACAGACTTAGTACCGTTAAAAATGCCGATAATATTGTGGTATTGGACAAGGGTGTTCTGGTAGAGCAGGGGACACATAAAGAACTTGTCGCAAACGGAAATGTCTATTATGAACTTGTTAAAAATCAGCTTTATGTCTAAGCGTAAAGATCTTGAGATACGATCGGACGAGGTTAGTGACATCCTCTCCCGGCCACCATCGTGGATGATACGGATAGGCAGCACGCTGATGTTTGTTGTTTTGTTGTTGATTATATCAGGATCGGCACTGTTTAAATATCCCGATATAATAAAAGCCCCAATTGTAATAACTTCCCAAAACCTTCCAACACAATTGATTGCCATGAAGTCCGGAAGAATCCAAAAAATTCTGGTTAACGACGGAGTTGATGTAAATCAGGGAGATGTTATTGCAATTTTAGAGAATCCCGGTCTATACGAGGATTATCTTAAAATGAAGGAGGTATGCAACTCATACCTCGATTTGTCGGTACCCCTGCCCGAAAAGCTTATTGTAGGTGATATGCAAAACGCATACAGTCAGCTTGTGAAAAGCATAAAGGAGTACAGGGTCTTCAAACAGTTGAACTATCATAACAAAATGATATCATCTGTAAGAAAAGAGACCGATGCACGGAGAGCTCAACTTGAGATTTCTGAAAGGAAGGAGTCCATTGCAGTTGAACAGTACCAAATAGCTCAACAGCAGTTTGAGAGAGAAAAACTGCTGTTTGAGCAACGCACTATTTCAAGGCAGGATCTCGACAAAAACAGAAGTGCTTTTCTAAGTTTCAGCCAGCAACTGGAAAGTTCAAGAGAAGAGCTCAACAGAATTCGTGTTGATGTAATTAAAGGAGAGCAGACAATACTCGATCTTGAAATTGAGCGGGAGGAGAGTGTCAGCAGACTCAGAAGAGTAATTGAATCCGATCTGCAGATTCTTATGTCCCAGATGAGGGAGTGGGAGCAGATCAACCTCTTCGTAAGTCCGGTTGACGGGACTGTTTCATTTACCAGCTACTGGCAGGAGAATCAAAATGTTTTATCGGGTGATGTGGTGTTTACTGTCTTACCACACAAAGAGAGAAATATTTCCGGCAAGTTGTATATTCCTCTTGCCGGTGCGGGTAAAGTTAAATTAGGTCAACAGGTTAATGTTAAGTTGGACAGCTATCCTTTTATGGAATACGGGATGGTAATTGTTAATGTAAACAGTATTTCGTTATTGCCTGCAAATCTGGGCAAAGAGAGGGTTTATATTGTAGGTGTCAATTTCCCGGCCGGGCTCAAAACCACCTACTCGGCAGAGCTTCCTTTCAGCGAGGAGATGCATGGTACCGGAGAGATTATTACTAGTAATGTCTCTCTCCTAAAAAGGGTGTTCAACCCTGTCAAACATCTGTTAAAAACCCATTTATAAAGCTGCAAATAATGACGACAATTCTTGACATATTGTTGGTAGCAGCCGTCTCCGGCGTTGCAACAAGTACATTCTCTTCTGCCATTCATAAAATGAGATGGCACAGAGCTGTAAGAAAAACAGAGAGTGAAATATGCTCTCTGTTTGTGAGCAATATATACCAGTTCAACAGAAGGTTTTTTTGTCCTTACTCAGTTGTAAGAGAGATAATTATAAATATTATAATCCTCAATATTATCTATCTTCTTTTCTGTACACCCGACAGGCAATTGGGTGCAGAGTGTCTTTTATACTCTTTTTTGTTTGTGTTTCTTTTCAGAGTATCTGTTATTACGCTCCTGTATGCAAAGTTCTATGACGATTCCTTCTTTGATTTTTAATTAAGCACGCTTTTTTCTATATTTGCACCGCTATGCGCGGAATTCCGGGATATATCTCAATTACTGTACTGATGTTGCTATACTTTATAGCCAGTACCGGTTTTGGTATTCACGAGTGCTCGGTTGACGGCTCATTAGATGTCCTGTTGATTGCAGGAAACAAAGATTGCCGGGATATTCACGAAAGTTGCGATTGTAGTAATCATGGTTGTGATTCTAAAACGAAACATGATGAAAACTGTTGTAAAACAGAGATACATCACCTCGATTATGAGTACAATATTTCTGAAGGTATTACCAACATTTCTCTTAAGGGAATTGCCTTTAACTTTGTTCAGCCATTTGTGGAGATTAAACCGGATATAGAGGCCTTCAATGGCTTCAGATATATAAATCTGCTGTACGATACCGGGAAAATTCCTGTAAAGGTGTCGAATTCCTATCTCTCTGTCTGGAGATTATGATTAGTTATAAAAACCGTCATTTTGTCAAGCGACGAAGACTTTTTTTATGCGTTAACTAATCACAGATATAATGAATTTAAGAAAAATACTTTTTTTAATAACTCTCACCTTTTTAAATGTATTTCCACTCCTGTCACAAAGCATAAGCGGAGTTGTAAATGTAGTGAGAGTGAATGGAAAAGCCGAACCAATCCCATATGCGTCGGTTTACTGGCTTGAAGGACAGTTTGTCTATTCGGCAGATCATAACGGGGAATTCTCTTTCGACAGAAGAAGGAGAGATACATTAACCCTGGTTGCCACATTTGTAGGTCATACCAGAGATACAATAGTACTTTATAAAGATGATAACAGGGCAGAGTTCTTTATTCGGGAGGGTGAAGAACTTGAGGCAGCCAGAGTCATTTCGAGACAGCCCGCAAATTACTTGTCAAAGATGGCCTCTGTTAAGACAGAGGTTATAAGTGCAGCAGGATTATGCAAGATGGCGTGCTGTAACCTGGCAGAGAGTTTCGAGAACTCGGCAAGTGTAACGGTTGGTTATTCCGATGCTATTACGGGTGCAAGGCAGATAAGATTGTTGGGTCTTTCCGGAATATACATGCAGATGCTGGACGAGAACAGACCAATAATGAGGGGAGTCTCATCTCCTTTCGGGCTCTCATATATTCCCGGACAGTGGCTCGAGAGCATTCAGATAGCAAAAGGACCATCGTCGGTGATCAACGGGATTGAAGCAATTACCGGACAGATTAACCTCGAACACCGTAAACCTACAACAGAACAACCCCTTTTCATCAATCTGTTTCTTAGCAATATGTTGAGGACAGAAGCAAATGTAGCATCCTCACTTCAGTTGAACAACAGGTGGAGTACAGTAATTCTCGGCCATTTCTCAACCGATCCCATGAGCCATGATGGTAATGGAGATGGTTTCAGAGATGAACCGCAATCTATGCAATTTAATCTGGTTAACAGGTGGTTATATATGGCTGATAACGGCATGCAAATAAGGTTTGGCTTTAAAGCACTAAGCGATGACAGACTGGCCGGGCAAAATGATTTTGAAAAGAGCACTCCCAGAGATATGAATATATGGGGTTCAAGAATTGAGAATAAAGGGCTAAACGGATTTTTAAAAGTGGGAATACCTCTTAGTAGTGATAACTCTACCAATATTGCTGCGGTTTTTGATTACTCATATCACAATCTGGAGTCGTTCTTTGGTCTTAAAGATTATAATGCAGAACAAAACTCACTATTTGCAAACATTATTCTACAGAACCTCATTAATTCTAACAATAAGATAACTTTTGGGGTTGGTGCCCATTACGACCAATATAACGAACATCTTCGTGATTTCTATTTGAGCGGTGGTCCGGCATTTACCCAAAACTTCGTAGATATCTATCCAGGCAGAACAGAAAAGGCAATAGGAGCATACGGAGAGTATACATATACAAATGAAGAGAAAGTGTCTGTTGTTGCCGGATTGAGACTCGACAGAAATAATTTGCACGGATGGCTCTTTGCTCCGCGTATCAATCTCAAGTATGCGTTCGACCCAAAACTGATTTTCCGTGCATCGGGAGGCCGC
>CAZPFI010000143.1:0-3839 GCA_964585795.1 uncultured Muribaculaceae bacterium
GATGGAACTCCATAACCGGCAACAGGTGATGAACCTCCCGCTTCCAAAGCATATAGTCTCTCCAGAGAGCGTGAGAACCTTCCGCTTATATCCTCCTGAGACAGTATTTCGAACAGAGTGTTCCGGCTGTTCTCTTCAATGCCAATTCCCTTTACAAGTTTGGCTATATTGCTCGATTGAAGAATACCGTTTATGTACTGAGTCTGCATCATTCTCTCAACAGGAGTGAGTCTTTTACCGGCCACTGTCGGGCCCCAGATAAAGTTGTACAGATCCTGGGAGCATTCAAAGAAATCGTAAGGATCTTCAGAAATTGATGAAGAGAGCATCACTTTAGCGGGAGCAGAGATGATTGCCCTTGCAAGTACGGCCTGTATAAGCTCTTTTGCCGAGCCCATTATGGTGAGATTTTTACTTAACTCTTTGTTGTCCAGCCAATCCAAATCTTTAATCTGATTCATTATAAACAGGAGTGACTCTCTCTGTTTTTCTCTCTCCACGCTCTGGAAGGGCACCATATTGTCTTTTACCTTCACTTCGTTAAGATATATACCTCCTACATTTGCAAAAATGTGGTTAATATATCTTATGTACTGAAATACTATCCCTTCGTATATCTCACTTCTGTAAGAAAAGTCTTCATCCTCATCACCTACCCATGAGTTTAGATTTGAGATAAGGAACTTCAGATTTTTAATACCATACACCGATGCTTTTATGGGGTCGTCACCAAGGTCTTCTGTCTGTGATCTGGGGTCGAGGGCAAATGACAACTGTTTACCATATCTGTAAACCGGGTCTTTAATTGCCTCACTTACCATTGCCGACAAAACTTCTGCCTCTTCTGCTGCATCTTTAACATCGGGGAAATATTTGTAGTTCCACTTTATTGTAAAGAGGTCGTATGCGCCAAAACGGGGAGGAGTAAGCTTTACACCTCTCTCGTAATCTCCGGGTTGTGCAACATAGTTGAACCTGGCATAATCCATTATAGAGGTTGTTGTGCCGGTAGTATTTGTAAATGTAGGAGAACGCAACGAGTCAACCGGAATTACGCTGGACGAACTCATATTGTGCATAAAGCCAAGGCAGTGTCCAACTTCGTGTGCAACAACATATCTTAAACCATCGTTCATTATATCATCCGGGATATTCATGCTTCTTATTGCCGGATTTGCGGGAGATATCTGAACAAACAACCAATTATTCAATAGTTTGATAATATCATGGAAGATATAGACCGATGCGTTAATAATCTCTCCCGAACGAGGATCAACCCACGAAGGTCCCATGGCATTCTGTATGCCAATCGGGGCGTATCGAACGCATGAATACTTAATGTTATCGGGGTCAAATTCCGGGTCGTCCAATGGAAAATCAACGGCCTTAATGGCATTTTTAAAACCAATCTTCTCAAAAAGTTCATTCCACTGCTCTACACCCTCTTTAATATGGGGTTTCCACTGCTCGGGGAAGTTGTTGTCAATGTAAAAAACTATTGGTCTCTCGGGCTCGACCAGCTCTCCCGCCCTGTATGCCTCAACATCCGAGGGTACAAGATTCCATCTGTTGGCATAGTAGAAGATTCTGGATGATTGCTCCTCCTCTCCAAAGAGGTATTTACCTGTAGGGAAGATGGCTACGCGGTAATCGGCATATCTTGGTCTTGCCGGCTTTTCACTTAATAAAACCACAGACCTTGTTACTACAGCAGTAAAAGGTTCGTCTTTGACTATGGTTCTGTTTGTCCTTACATCGGTAAGTGTGTATGTGTAGCTTAATGTACTTGACACTACAACATTATCGCTAAAGGCCTTAATCTCTCCAAGAAACGACTTATCCTGCTGGAAACTCTCTGTTCTCCTCAAACCATTGAACATTGTGTACTGACTGTACTTGTCAAAAGGGGTAAGGTCTTTGTTGTCTCCTGCAAAGAAACCGGTCATATCTACAACCACACTGGTGCTATCGTTGGAGTATGCCTCTATCTTCATATTCCTCATCACAGAGCCGATAGTACTCCTCTCTATTGCCCTTGCAATATTTGAGTTTGGATTATCTGTGATAAAGTCGGTATTGACTCTCCTTAACTGAATGCTCTCTCCGGTTTTGGAAAACAGTACATGAATCGGGTCGGCTTTCCCTCCAACTATGCCGTTTGCATTATCACTCGTCTCTGTAACGGTGGATGCAATCAACATCTCTCGCCCCATCATTTCAAGAGGTATTTCAAAATAGAGTTTCTCCTTTATTTTATGTAAAAGGATCATCCCTTTTGCGGTTTGGTGCTTCTCTTTAAATAATTTGTCATACGCCGTCACCGAATCTTTCTTTGCGACTGCCTTCTCTTTCTCTTCTTTGACCCTGTTAGCCGGGGTTTCGCCCGAAGCTGTGCGAAACCCGAAACTAAACAGAATAAGAGCACTTAGTAAGTAGATTGTTCTCATTAAATATTATTTACTGTCCCTGAAATGTGAAATCGAGTATTTTTCCGAAACCTGAATACTTTTTCGCCTGCGATACATTCAAATCTCCTGTTCCCGCTGTTCCAAAAGGTATAAGATAGATATTACCTGTGTAACCGCTTCCCTGTGTTGCAACCACAACTGCATTGGTGTTCAAAGCCAATGGTGGTTCGTAAATCGGGCCACTTGTCTCGTTAAAGTCTTTCCTGTTAAGGCGGTATCTTCCCTGAACATAGAGCTTTGCCAGTGAAATCTGTTCTCCTGCGGGTGCAGAGTATTTTTCACTGTAAGATACAACTCCGCCTCCGAAGCTCACTGCGTAAATTTTATCGGCAGTTGCCACATACATTATTGGGTGGAACATTGCAAAAAATATCGATTTTGCAGAATTAATAATTGGTGAAAGAGCTGCAGGAAGGTCAACTTTCAGCTTAGGTGAGGATGGTGTCAAATTCCAGTTTGCATCGTAGAAAGCAAATGAAATTCCATAGAGCTCATAATTGTTTGTAACATTGTTCTTCAGAAGCATAGTTGAAGTAATACCGTCAACAGAAACATCGGCAGCTACCATTCTTCTGTCCGGAACATTTGTAGGATTGAAAATACCTTGTGTAGTGTATTCTCCGCCGGTTGCCGGTGTTGTAAAGGTCATTGCAATGTTGTAAAACCTGCCTGTATTGTTGTTGTACCATAGTGCATAAGGGCCCGACCCGGCCGAGTTGTCGGCAACCATAATACCGTTATCAACATAGTTGACTCCGGATACCGGTACCAGGAAAGATGTTATTCCCTGATTATTGTTAAATGTATATGCAACATTGTTAACAACCAGAACCCAAACCGAGTTATTAATAGTATAAAATGACTGTGGATTGAAATTGGCACCTCTGCCCGGGAATATCTGGTCGGCATCTTTGTATAGCGAATAGTTCTCACAATCGTACATTCTGATATCTTTATCTTCAAAAATTGTTGTTATTACATTTTTTGTAAGAATTGAAGTGGGTTTGTGAAGCGTATAATTTACACTTTTTATGAGTGATGAGTGAGCAGACCCGGTTGAGGTCTCCCAGATATTTCGCTTAATGCTAAGGCCTCCGTTATACGATGCGGTAATTGCATTGTCCATGATAAGCGAAAGATCGGATTTTTGACCATCTTTAGTTTCGGCAACAACAATTCCCTCTCTGAATGAGCTGCTTACATAAAGCGGCCAGCTCTTTTGATACTCAACACCGCTTTTGTCGTGAATTGCGGTGAAAATTAGTGTGTAGGCAACCGAAACTATCTGGTTTCTTATTGTGGCCTCAAGTTTACGGTCGGTTCATATGACAACAAGGTCTGTGGAGTCGGGCGTTTGATTTATTTGAGATT
>CAZPFI010000144.1:0-3823 GCA_964585795.1 uncultured Muribaculaceae bacterium
CCAACTGGGAAGCAAAAAACGAAGCAGACCGCAAAGAGTTGGAGAATGGCAATATTTGTGTTCAGACCATTATGGTTGGACAGGGCCGTTCACTTAAGCGTATAAGAACAGCACCGCAAGGTCGCGCTGCAAGAATTCGCAAGCGTTCGAACCATGTGACCATTGTATTGGGCAAAAAAACTAAAACCGTAAAAGAGGAGCAATAAAATGGGACAAAAAACAAATCCTATATCAAACCGCATTGGTATTATCCGTGGCTGGGACTCTAACTGGTACGGTGGAAAAGAGTATGCCGGTAAAATTCTGGAAGACTCAAAGATTCGTGAATATCTCAATGCCCGTCTTGCAAAGGCGAGTTTGTCAAAGATAGTTATTGAAAGAACGCTTAAACTTATTACGGTTACAATCCATACTGCCCGTCCCGGTATTATTATCGGCAAAGGAGGTCAGGAGGTAGATAAACTAAAAGAGGAGTTGAAAAAGATCTCTAATAAAGAGGTTCAGATTAACATCTTTGAGGTTAAAAGACCTGAGATTGACGCTAACATTGTAGCTAACAACATTGCCCGTCAGGTTGAGGGCCGGGTGTCTTACCGTCGTGCCATTAAGATGGCTATGGCATCTACCATGAGAATGGGCGCCGAGGGTATTAAAGTACTTATTGGTGGTCGTTTAGGTGGAGCCGAGATGGCAAGAAGAGAACTCTATAAAGAGGGACGGACTCCGCTTCACACTTTCCGTGCAGATATCGACTATGCTCATGCAGAAGCAAACACCAAAGTAGGTGTTATTGGCATAAAAGTATGGATATGTAACGGTGAAGTGTTTGGTAAAAGAGACCTCTCTCCTAATTCAGGTGTATCTGCCGCATCATCGGCTGCTGCATCGGGAAGCAGAGGCGACAGACAACGCAGAGGCGGAAGAGGCGATAGCCGTGATGGACGCGATAACAGAGATCGCAGAGGCGGCGGTGGTGGCAGAGGACGCAGCAACGACAGAGGTCAACGCAATACATCCAGAGATCAGTAGGAAAATCCAACTGAATTCTACATCTGAAAAGGGTATCCGGAAAGTTTTTTTGGGTACCCTTTTTTGCGTTGAAACGACTAAGATTGTACCACCTTGCTATTACTGTTCCTCATCATTATTAAATCTTCGGAAAGGAAGAACAGTATAAAAAATCTGAAAATTGTGCAGTGTAATTATGCCCTCTTTTATTAAATTTGTCTCAAAGAAATATGATAAATAAACTTATATAAACTAAATAGCTTACTATGAAAAAGTTACTTCTTTCGTTGGTTGCCATTGCATCGGTGGCAGCTCTCTTTTCTCAGCCAATTCCACGGGTATCTCCACAGGATGCCGGCATGGATGCTCAAAGACTATCAAATGTTGATGGTATAATTATGAACTCGATTGAAAAGGGAGAGGTACCGGGTGCAGTTTTGGCGGTTGTACGAGACGGCAAAATGGTTTACCTTAAGAGTTACGGTAATAAGAGCGTGTATCCAAAGAAAGAGAAGATGGAAGTAAACACCATTTTCGACCTGGCGTCAGTTTCCAAACCTTTGGGTGCTGCAATTTCCATTATGCAATTGGTTGAGCAGGGCAAAATCCGTCTGACAGACAATGTCTCTATGTATATAGATGGATTTAAAGGTTATCAGGACCCCGAAACCGGCAGAACAATAGATATTCGGATTGTAGATCTGCTTACACACTCATCGGGGCTTCCACCGTATGCCCCTGCTGCAGATCTGGTTCAGAAATACGGATCTCCTTCACCTGAGGGGTTGATCGAGTACATCTCCAATTGCAAAAGAGACTTTAAACCAACCACAAAGTTTCAGTACAGTTGTCTTAATTTCATTACTTTGCAGCATGTATTGCAAAATGTTACCGGCATGAAACTTATGCACTACACTCAAAAAAATGTTTTTGATGTATTGGGTTTGAAAAACACTATGTTTAATCCGGATAAAAAATTCTTCTCTAACATAGCTCCAACCGAAAAACAGCCGGACGGCTCTGTTATCCTTGGAAAAGTCCATGATCCGCTTGCCAGACTGTTGAATGACGGCAATTCCGGAAACGCCGGAGTCTTTTCTAACGCAGAGGATATGGCAATAATAGCAGCAGCACTGATGAACGGAGGAGAGTATAACGGAAAGAGAATACTTGGAAGTTTAACAGTAGAGACAATGACAACCATACCCCGTGGTCTCGAACATATTGGCAGATCGATGGGATGGGACAACTACTCCTCATATGCATCAAATGCAGGGAACCTCTTTCATCCTGTAAGAACATACGGACACACCGGTTATACCGGAACCTCATTTATAATTGATCCTGTATCTAAGGTTGCTGTTATATTGCTTGCCAACAGAGTGCATCCTGAGGATATAGGAAGCGTTGTGCGGCTGAGGGCGCTTGTTGCCAATGCCGTTGCAGGGTCGGTTGTAAAATAGGTCATGGGAGTTACAATCAAAGAGGTATTCACAAAAAAAGAGTACCTCTCTTTTATTAAATTTCCGGAGCATCTGTACAAGGATGAGCCAAACTGGGTGTGTCCTTTACGGTTTGACGAGTATAACATACTTCACAAAGATATAAATCCATCTTACTGGTACTGTTTTTCGCGCCTTTTTCTGGCATATAAAGACGGAAAAGTAGCCGGGAGGGTGATAGCTATTGTTAATAATGAGTCTAACAGAATATGGAACGAAAAGAGACTTAGGTTTGGTTGGATAGATTTTATTGACGACTACCAGGTATCCGAAGCTCTTTTAAATACTGTAGAGCAGTGGGCAGCAGAGCTGGGGATGGATAAGGTGAGCGGGCCTCACGGTTTTAACGATCTCGATAAGCAGGGAATGCTGGTTGAGGGGTTCGAAAATATGGCAACTGTCACCACAATCTATAACTTTCCGTATTACCAGAACCACCTGATGCGTCTGGGATACACTAAAGAGGTAGACTGGACCCAAAGGGTGATGGATAACCCCGACTCTGTTCCCGAAAAGCTGATTGCCTTTTCTCAGATAATTAAAGAGAGATATAATCTGCGCCTATTGGAAAAGCTGACAAAGAAGCAGCTGTTTCATTACGGCAAAGAGCTTTTTGAGTCTTATAACAGATCTTTTACCCCGTTGTATTGCTTCAATCCGGTTAATGAGGGAGAGGTAAACACTGTGCTGAAACAGTTTGTGCCAATGATAAGGTCGGAGCTGGTTGCACTGGTACTGGACAAGAACGATAAGATAGCAGCATTTGCAATTACTGTCCCCAGTCTGGCAAAAGCATTGAATAAAGCAAAGGGGAGACTGTTTCCCTTTGGTCTGTTTTATATCACCAGGGCTCTCAGAAAGTATCATACCATTGAGATGTATATGATAGGAGTAACTCCTGAGTATCAGAAAAAGGGGCTGAATGCAATAATATTCAGCCATCTTAACAGTCAGTTTCTCAAATATGGGGTAAAAAGAGTTATCACAAACCCACAGCTTGACTCAAACACTGCAGTTGTGCGTCTGTTCGACTACTACCCAATGGAACCTTACATGAGACGCAGGTGTTTTGTGAAAGAAACATCGCCTTGATTTTTGGCAACTCTTTGAACTTTTGAACTTTTTCATCGCCTTGATTTTTGGTAACTCGTTGATTGGTTGTTATTTATGGCTGGCAAAATCGAACGAAGCAAGAGCAAACACCAAAATTAGGCGATTAAAACACTGGCTACTAATGATTTGCCAAAAACTACGGCGATGAAAAAAAATTCATCGCCTTGATTTTTGGCAACTCGTTGATTGGTTGTTATTTA
>CAZPFI010000145.1:0-3750 GCA_964585795.1 uncultured Muribaculaceae bacterium
TTCTGTATCTCTGTCTTAATTTCGATTGTCTTATATAATTAACAAACCTCGAAGAGTCTTTTAGACCTTTGTTGTTTTTGATGTAGGCATCATCTGTCGATATATGCCACATCTCTTTAAATCTGTCGAAATAGAGCTCGTTACGGTAATCCTTTATCCAATTAGAAAAGAGCTCAATCTCGTGATTTTCTGCTCTCCCCTCGAGGATTTTAACCAATAAGGAGTCAATTTCGGGGTGATCGCCAATTTTTTGTGTTGTCATTATTTGCGTTTCTAATAGTTATGACGCAAAATAAACAAAACACCCTTAAGTGGAATTAAAAAAATTTACAAAAATTTTATGGACTCGTTTACAGAAGTTGAGTGAGCAAAAGAATCAGCACCCAATCGAGCTCCTTTCTCAGCTTTTTAAGTGCGATGGACATTTGTGCCTCTACGGTCTTAATCGAAATTCCAAGATCTTCAGCCACATCGGAATAGGTCATTCCGTTTATTTTGCATTTAATGAATATTTCTCTGCACCTCTCCGGCAGATTGATAATTGCCTCGGCAATAATCTTCCTTGTCTCAGAGTCGAAAAGTTTAAGCTCGGCATGAGGATTCTGAACAATCCTGTTGAAATAGAGATCACCAAGCCCCAACTCGACATACTTAGAGTATTGCCTTTTTTTTCTCAGCAGGGAGATACAGTTATTGTAAACCGATCTGTAAAGGTAGGCCTTTAGCGATTCTGTTATCTCAATACTCTTTCTGTTATCCCATATCTTACAAAAGGTGGAGTGTACAACCTCTCTCGATTCGTAATTATCGTTGAGAATGCGATATGCATAGGAGCAAAGGCCGGGGTTGAATTCATTGAATAACACCGTAAACGCATCTTCGCTGCCACTCTTGAGGAGAGCTACAAACTCCTTGCTCTTTATGTCGGTATCAAATGCCATTACGGTTCAATTGTTAACTCCCAAACTTCCAAAGCTAATCAAAAAATGGAAAATAACAAGAACCTCAAAAAAAGCAGAGAATATTATATCTCTAAAGCCCAGACATTTCCTCCGAAATCGGCAACATATAAAATGTCACCCTCAATAGTAAGATTTCCCAGAACAGGTGTTCCTGCATTAAATCTCCAGATAAATCTGCCGGTTTTGAGGTCAACACAGTAGATAAAGCCATCATTGGCGCCAAAATAGACTCTCCCGTTATCACCCTCCGTTATCTTTACTGCCACACCTCCGTCCACTGTCATCTGAAAATCTTTTGTATATGGTGCTGTATAAAAGAGAGCCGGATTTGTTTTGAAATTCCATAACTCCTTGTATCCGTTTGTTCTGTCAAATGCCACAACCCCTTTATCAGTAGTACCTGTTATGTAGTATTTTTCCGACACATATGGTTTGGAGTTACTGTTAATACGGTAGTCTATCCTGTGTTTCAAAAGCTCCTCTCCGCTAACCGGGTCAACTTCGGTTATGAATGAGGGAGAGGCGTAAAAGAATCTTCCGTTGAAAAGAACCGGTGAGTTATCACAGTAACGGGTATCGGAATCTCTCTTCTCCCAAAGTAACTCTCCTGTCTTTACATTGTGCGCAAAACGCCCTGTCCAGTATGCTGCTGTTAAAAGCACTCCGTTCTTTTCATCCACAATGGGCGAGGAAACAGTTGCAACATCACCTCTCCAGTGAGTATTAACCCAAAGCGTTTCACCACTCTGTACATCAAGAGCAGTGAGATAGTAACCCTGTCCGGCAAACAGCACCCCGTTGCTTACAACAACACCCTGGTTATATCCGTATTGTATTACATTATGTCTTAGTGGCTTGCTCCACTTCAGCTCTCCCGTCCGGGCATAAAGAGCATAAACTATCCCCTCTACATCTGCTGCATACACCACCCCATCACAGAGGTACATATTGTTCTTTACAGAGTTATTTGTTGTAAACCTCCAGGCAACCTCTCCTGTGGTTCTGTCAATTGCAACAATTGCGGAATTGAGTGCCATATCATCGTCAATAACTGCAGTCAAAACCAAATCTCCGGCAATAAGCGGAGATGTCATCATTATGTTTCCCTTTAAATTTATTACCCAGGCCACTTTTGGGGATGTTTGGCTATCTTTTATTTGCACGGGAGTATTTATGACAGATCCATCTAAAAACTTAGATGTGAGGGTTACAAAATTTCCGCTGGTATTGTTATTTACAATGCCACTCCAGTTAAAGTTGCTGTTTCTGGTAAGGGCTGTTCCGCTTACTGTTACCTGCTCTGTATCATTGGGAGTGTCGTAAACAGTGGCAACAATCTTAAGCTTATCTCCGTCAACATGAAGGGCATTGGCAGCTATGTGCCTTCTTATTGGAGAGTATTTTAAAGTAGTGTTAAGGTTTCCCTTATTGTCAAACTCAACAATTCTGAATGATGAGGGGCTGTGGTCTTTGCCCCCTTTATTGGGAGACATTGTAGCTATAACAGCAACACCTTCGGGTGTTTTATGGTAGAGGTTGGTATGATAATGGGCGTGCAGATAACCTTTAAGGTTGTAGTCAGCCATATTCAGTTGCTGGTTTGCTGTCTTGAAATTAAACTTATCGGCAAATCCCCAGAGGTGATGATTAAACAGCACAACCGGTGTTCCCTTTGGCAGAGCATCGAGATCTTTCCTCAGCCAGTTGAAAATTTCATCCTGTGTGTATCCCGGTCTCCTGTCTCCCTGAATAACCGGCAAACTTACAAAATGAACTCCATTGATATTAAATGAGTACCAAGAAGGGCCGAAAAGCTCTTCAAACAGCTGCTCACCGTAATCTCCGTCAACAAGATCGTGATTTCCAACAGTATATACTACTCTCACACCAAGCTGCTCAGTGGTAAAGTGTTTTGCATGCAGTCTCATACCGGGTTCGTAACATATATCTCCGTTAAAAAGTACAAATGCCGGTTTGTTAACGGCAATGTACTCTTTAAAAACATCCATCCAATCTTTATAAACGGCCTCTTCGGTATCTCCTGTATGGATAAAATTGGTTGCTTGTTTTTGCACTTTCTTAAGAGGGAAGTGCAGCTCCTCTGAGTTTGCATTAAGGTAAAAACTACCTGTATGTTCATATCCTGAGGGCGTGGAGACAAAAACAAATTTGGTCTTCTCACTCTTTTCCAGTTTAAAACTTCCATCATGGCTTGTTTTTACTAAACCAAATCCGTCGGAAACCACAACATCTTTTATCCCCTCACCATTCTCATTAAATACTCTGCCCCGTAGAACCTCCTCTGCGTTAAGTGAATTTGCAAAAAGAGATGATATTAAAACGGAAATTATTACTAATGTTAATCTTTTCATCCTTTTTTCTGTAAAGATAATAAGATTAAAATATTCCCTAACATTGTATTTTTTGGCTGCTAATAATAAAATATCGGATATTATTGATTAAGTTTGTGTAGATTATGCAGTAATTGAAGCATCATGGAAACGAATAATAAATTTTCAACCCCCGCGCCAGACCTTACCTATCTCAAAGGGATGGTTGGTGACGACCAGAATGTACTTAAAGAGATAATCAATATTTTTCTTGAGGAGGGTCCCGGTATGATTTCGTCTTTAAAAGAAGCAACCTCCGGGAGAGATTTCGACACCATTAAAAAAATAACACACACTCTGATAACAGAGCTGTCAACAGTAGGAATTGTAACAGCAGTAAACGATGTTAAGCGCATTAACAAACAGTGCAGCGACATGAAAGATCTTGACGCTGTGGT
>CAZPFI010000146.1:0-3732 GCA_964585795.1 uncultured Muribaculaceae bacterium
CTAAATGTGAGTTTTTTACCGTCAACAGCTACAAGCTCCGACTCTGCATATACTTTGGCTCCCAGGGGAGTGGCGCGGGTATGTTTTACATTAACCTCAATGCCTACAGTATCCTGTTTCTCCGAAAGAGAAAACTTTGCAAGTAAGTGGGCAGATTGCTCCATTAGTGCAATCATAGCAGGTGTGGCAAATACATGGAGCAATCCCGAACCGTAGTAAGCAGCGGTATCGCTCTCGGTCACCGTTTTTTCAATTATTAATTTTTTGCCTATTTCCATAATTTACAGTATTTTATTGGCAATCCCTGCAAATCCTTCCATTTTTTGTTCGTTTGGAGAGCCCATCAACTCAACGGGTGTTGCAACCAGATTCCACTCCATATTCCCGGCAAAAGCAACCAGAGATTTGAGGCCGCCGCCACTCCAGCTGTATGACCCGAAAAGTGAGTAGTTTTTATTTTTTGGGTTTAATACCTCAAGCTCGTTACAAAGATGGTGCATCATTGGATGCATTCCTGCATTATATGCGGCAGAACCCAGTATCACCCCCTTAAACTTCCAGATATCACTTAAAATATAGGATGCGTGTGTTTTTGAAACATCATAAACCCTTATGTTTTTTATGCCTCTGTCGGCAATAAGGCCGGCCAGATAGTCTGCCATTTTTTCGGTATTGCCGTACATAGATGCAAAAGCAATAACAACACCATCCTCAGCAATATGATTGCTCCATTTGTCGTACAACTCCAGTGGCTTAGATGGATTACTTCTCCATACAGGGCCGTGTGATGGACATATAATCTTAACATCAACATCCTGCAGTTTAGCGAATGCCTTTTGCACCATATGACTGTATTTACCCACAATGTTAGAGAAATACCTCCTCATCTCATCTTCGTAGAGGGTGAAATCTATCTGATCGTCAAAAATACCTCCGTCGAGAGTGCGAAACGACCCGAATGCATCACAACTGAATAGTATGCGGTCTTGAGTGTCGTATGTCATCATTGTCTCAGGCCAGTGAACCCAGGGTGTGAGGACAAATTTTAGTTTGTGATATCCAAGGTCAAGCGTATCTCCATCTTTTACCTCCAGCATAGACTCATTGGGAATCCCATAAAAGGCATCAGCCATTTTAAAGGCCTTAATGTTTGCAACAACCTTAATATTGGGGTATCTGCGGTAAAGCATTCCCAGCATGCTGGAGTGGTCGGGCTCCATGTGGTTAATAATTATATAATCAAGATCTCTTCCTTCAAGAATAACATCTATGTTTTCCAGGTAATCGTCCTTCGATCCAAACTCCAAAGTATCAATCAGAGCACTCTTATTATCGGCAATAAGATAAGAGTTATATGAAACACCATTGGGAAGAGGCCAGTTGTTTTCGAACAGACTCTTTTTCCTGTCATTTACTCCTATGTAATGTACTTTGTTGCTTACTACTATCTTTCTCATTTATAAAGTTTTATTATCTGAATTTAAATGCGTTGCCGCTAAGTGGCAAAGTTAGTCAATTATCTTTAAAATATTAAAAAATTCATCCTCTCCAATGACAGTGATACCCAACTTTTTGGCTTTGTCTAACTTGGAGGGTCCTGCACTTTCTCCGGCAACTAAATACGATGTGCTCTTTGAGATGGAAGAGCTGTTTTTTCCCGAATTTTCTTCAATAATCCTCTTCATATCATCTCTTGAGACTGAAAAGTTCCCCGAAATAACAACAGTTTTGCCCTCTAATTTGTTTGTTTTTAAACTTGTGCTGCTCTGCTGCAGGGTAAATATTAATCCGGCTATTTTCAACTTCTCTATCTCTTTCCTTACAGACTCCTGAGAGAAAAAATTGATAACCGAATCAGCGACAACATCTCCAACATCTTCAACCTCTGTTAATTGGTCTTTTGTTGCAGTCATAATAGAATCTATGTCACCAAAATGATTTGCCAATGCCTTTGCAGTTGCCTCTCCCACAAATCTTATACCCAGTGCAAAGAGAACTTTGTTAAATGGGGCTTTTTTAGAGTCTTCCAGACTGTTAAGGAAACGCTCTGCAGCTCTCTCTTTCCAACCCTCCATCTTGATAAGCATCTCTTTACTCACCTTGTAAAGGTCTGATAATGTCTTTATATAGCCCAGATTATACATTTGGGTTATAGTTGCATCACCTGCAAGAATATTCATTGCCTTACGGCCAGTAAAGTGCAGAAAACGGCCTGTTATCTGCGGCGGACATCCTGTAGTGTTAGGACAATAGTGTTTCGACTCGTTTTCAAATTTATAAAGATCACTTCCGCAAGCCGGACATTTTAGGGGGAAAACGGGGCGGGGGGCCTGAGGGTTTCGTTTGGAAACATCTGCCGCAACAATTTTTGGAATTATCTCTCCTCCTTTCTCAATGAATACATAGTCATTTATATGAATATCCATAAGAGACATTTGGTCGGAGTTGTGTAGTGATGCTCTTTTAACTGTTGTTCCCGAAAGCAGTACCGGAGCCAGATTGGCAACAGGGGTAATTGCACCTGTTCTCCCAACCTGATAATCAATGGATAGCAGTTGAGTTAATGCCCTCTCTGCCTTAAATTTAAACGCAGTAGCCCATCGGGGTGATTTGGAGGTTATTCCAAGTTTATTCTGGTTTTCAAACTCATCAATTTTAATTACAACACCATCTGTGGGATAGTCCAGATTTTTTCTGTTTATGTCCCAGTAATCGAGATATTCAATCACTTCACTGAGGTTATTACAAACTTTGGTGTTACCCGAGACAGGCAAACCTGTCTCTTCTGCCCATTTAAGCGAAGAGCTGTGAGTTGTAAAATGGGTATTGCTTTGTTTGTCTGTAATTACCTGATAAAGAATGGCACTAAGATCTCTCTGCTTAACCTCTGACGAATCGAGCAGCTTAAGTGAACCAGCAGCTGCATTCCTGGGATTGGCAAATAGTGGCTCTTCATTTGCTTCTCTTTGGGCATTTAATCTGTCAAAGGAGGTCCAGCTCATAAAGATCTCTCCCCTTATCTCAAAATCTTTAATACTATTCTCTTTTTTAAGCTCCTTTGGAATAGATTTGATAGTAATAACATTTTCAGTTACATCGTCTCCTTCAAATCCGTCACCTCTGGTAACAGCTTTTATAAGAGTGTTGTCCCGGTAGATGAGCGATATGGCCGAACCGTCAATTTTTAGCTCGCAAACATACTTAAATGATGTGCCTATCGTTTTTTTAACTCTCTCATCAAAAGATATTAATTCGCCTTTATCGTAAGTATTACTTAAAGATAGCATTGGTTGGCTGTGTTTAACCTGTGCAAACTCTTTTATAGTAGTTGTTGGCGGAATAGTTGTTGTAACTGAAAGATCGCTGCCAACCTTTTGAGTTGGAGAATCTGTTGAAAGAAGATCTGGGAAACGCGATTCCAGGTATTTGAGTTCTTCCATTAAAATATCGAACTCGAAGTCACTAACAGTGGGGCTGTTCTGTATATAGTAGCGTCTGTTATGTTCTTCAATTTCTGTGCGTAAGGTAGAAATCCTCGCAGCTGCACTCTCTTTGGTAATTCTCATAATTTTATACACAAATTTACATATTTTTTAATTATTATTAACTTTGCCGGCTCAATATGTAATGTGATGAAAAAATCAATTGTAATTTTAACAGGAGGAGGACCGGCACCGGGAATGAATACCGTTGTTGGCAGTATTGCAAAAACTTTTATTTCAAATGGTTACC
>CAZPFI010000147.1:0-3728 GCA_964585795.1 uncultured Muribaculaceae bacterium
CCAGGTTTGAGTGAGTAAGCATCACTCCCTTTGAAGCACCCGTTGTACCCGAAGTGTAAATAATTGCAGCAGTATCCCCCGGTTCCGGAGGAGCTGTAAATGACTCTGCAGCAGCGCCTACGGCGTTATTATCACCGAAGTTGTCGAGATTAACAACAAGTGAGAGCCGGGCAGAGATATGGTCCGGTATCTTATATTTCAGCTTTGTTGAAAGCAACAGAGCATTTGCCCCGGAGTGATCGAGAATATTTACAATTTCGAACGCAGTGAAATCGGGTAACAGCGGAACGGCAACCAAGCCACAGGTGGTAATTGCAAAAAACGAAATTGCCCAATTAGGAGAGCTGTGCCCCAGTATGGCAACCCTATCGCCCTTTTTAAGCCCCGCTGCGGCAAACAAACCGGCGAGCTCATTAACCCTCTCCTCTGCCTGCCCGTAGGAAACATGCTCTCTGTCAAGAACAGAGAACGCACTTTTCTCTTTGAAATTCTGAACACTGTAAGAGAAGATATCCCTTAGAGTTTTTTGATTAATTCCATTTTCCATAAACGGTAGGTATCTGTTATACAAAGATAAAAATAATCTCGAACCGCACTTATTGCAGATGGCTTGAAATTTGTTAATTTTGCACCGTTATTGATATATTTTTATGTTTCCGGTAGAGCTTTTACAAAGAAGAATCCTCAAAGGGATAAAAAACAGACGGACCGCCAGGTACATCGACCTCCCGGAGGTACACAACATTGGCTTTGTGTTTGACATCAATAGCGAGAACATACTGGAAGCCATTAAGAGGTTTGTTGATATTCTGGAGAGTAAGCAGATTAAATTCAGCGGAATAGCAATCAATTCGGCAAAGTTCTCCTTCCCCGAAGGTGTTGTCGATTACCGCATAAAGATTATCAGCAGAAGACACCTCAGTCTGCTGGGCGTACCCAATCGCCAGACAATACTCCCCTTTGTAGCCAAAGAGTACGATCTGTTTATTGACTTTGTTTCCAAAAAAAATTTCACGGCAGATTACATAGCCAGAATAACCAATGCCGGTTTTAAAATCGGGAGAATCAGCTCTGACGACACTCCTTACGACCTTGTACTGGACAATGGAGAGCAGGGATGTCCAAAGAGTTTTTTAATCTCACTAATACACTACCTTACAACAATACGACCGGTATAATGACGGATGATTTTTTTAACGAAGACGAAGAGTTCCGCGACCTTATCTCAAAATGCGAAACAGCATTCGAAGATGGCACACTGGAGTCGCTGAAGTTTTCGGAAGAGGAGTTTGAATATCTTATCAACTACTTTATTGATGAGATTGACGATCAGATAGTCTATACCCTTACCGAAATGGCGTACAACCAGCACCCCTACAGCTCGGAACTCATTCTCAGATACGCCGATGTGCTGATAGTAAACAACCAGCCCGGCACAGCCCTCGAAATACTCCAGAAACAGCATGCACAGGACCCCGGCAACAGCGACATCTACTTTTTGCTTGGCAGGGTTTACATAAAATGGGGCGACGAAGAGATGGCAGACAAATACATTCAAAATGCCCTCACCCTCACCAGCGAAGAGAAGAGCGACATGGTACTCACTGCCTCACAGGACTACATAGACAGCTATAACTACAAAAAAGCAATTGAGCTTCTGGAGTGGGCACTCAAAATCAGCCCCTCCAACATGGAGATAATCAACGACCTGGCCTTCTGTTACGAAAGAGAGGAGCAACTTGAAAAGAGTCTGGTTTTCTACGAAAAATACCTGGACCTCGACCCCTTCAACGACAATGTATGGTTTAATGTAGGCACCATACACGCCCGCAACCTCAACTTCAACAAAGCCCTTGAAGCATTCGACTACGCCATTGCACTCAACACCTACAACTCATCGGTGTGGTACAACAAAGCAATCCTGCTAATCAACTCCGGAAAGTACGATCTTGGCATAGAAGCATTCAAACAGTTCCTGGAGCTGGAACCCGACAATGTATACGCACTGGTTGGAATAGCCGACGCATATCTGGGCAAAGAGAGACTGGACGAAGCCCTCAAATTCTTTGAACTGGCCGTAAAGATCTCTCCCGACCACCCCGACGCCAACACCGGAGCCGCCTATGTACTTCTGCTGCAAGGCAAATACGCCACCGCCCTGGAGCACCTCAGAAAAATTTGCACAATGGAAGGAGCAGACTACACCCTGTTGGCAGGCGAACTGCTCATAACCTACAAAAAGACAAAAGACCCCGAATACCTTGTCCACTACCTTATAGCCCTCTACAACACCAACGAACCCGAACTATTCCTTCTCTATCTGGAGATACTGCTGGCATACGGCCAAGTGTGGATGGCAAGATTAACAGAACTGATACCCGCCATAAAAAAAGACATTGATATGACCGGCAGGATAGACAAGCTTAAAAAGAGTCAGACCAAAAGATGAAGATAAACCCCTGGTTAATCCTTAAAGGCGCAGCAATGGGAGCCGCCGATGTAATCCCGGGAGTTTCGGGAGGAACAATTGCCTTTATGACAGGCATATACAACCAACTGATAGAATCCCTCAAATCAATTGACCACAAATCGATAGCAACCCTCATGAAAGGCGACATCAAAGGATTCTGGAAAGCAATCAACGGCAACTTCCTGCTTCAGGTATTCTCCGGCATCCTGTTCAGCATCTTCACCCTTGCCCGCTTAATGCAGTACCTTCTAATCAACCACCCCATACCCCTCTGGTCTTTCTTCTTTGGACTTATAGCATGGTCGGCAATATTAATCCTTAAAGATGTAAAAGAGTGGGGTATATCGTGTTATTTAACCCTTTTTGCCGGCATAGCAACAGCCGCTTACATATCACTCGTATCCCCCGCAGAGACCACCACTGGCTGGTGGTTTATATATATAACCGGAGTAATTGCAATATGCGCAATGATACTCCCCGGCATATCCGGCAGCTTTATACTGCTGCTCATGGGCAAATATGCATTTATGATGCAGGCAATAAAAGAGTTTAACATACCGGTAATGCTAATCTTTATAGCAGGAGCAGCCACCGGACTCATCCTCTTCTCCCATATACTCTCCTGGCTGCTTAAAAAGCACTACAAACAGACAATTATCCTGCTCGCCGGCTTTATGACCGGATCGCTGGTAAAAGTGTGGCCATGGAAAGCAACCTCCGAGATACTGCCCCAGATAACCCACCCCGTACTCCCCGGCCAATACCAACTGCACACCGGCGCCAACCCCCAGATACTACATGCAATAATCTTTATGGCCATAGGAGCAGCCATAATTATTGTCATTGAATTTGCCGCCAAATCTATGCGTAAATAAAAAAATAGTTATATCTTTGCACTCCTGTTAAAAAACAGAAAAGGGGTTCGGTAGCTCAGTTGGATAGAGCAACAGCCTTCTAAGCTGTGGGTCTTGGGTTCGAATCCCAACCGAATCACAAAGAAAAAACTAAAGCTGTGCATCGCACAGCTTTTTTCATTAACTGGGGTTGCCCGCATGCAAATGCATTTGCTGCGGCTACCCCAGTAATGAAAATGGCAAAGCCATTTAGTTTTTTCTTTGTTGGACACCCCCACCAGGGATCACCGAGCTTCAGCGAGGTAATCCCACAGTGGGGCGCAATTCAAATCATCATCTCAGCTGCCCCAAATAAAAAATGGAAAGCCCTTAAGTTTTTTGCTTTATTGACACCCCCACCAGGG
>CAZPFI010000148.1:0-3677 GCA_964585795.1 uncultured Muribaculaceae bacterium
AACCAGTGATTTAACTACTTGATTTTGGTGCTTACTCTTGCTTTACCTGTCTTTTACCAGTTGTAAAGCGCAGATATGTAGATAGTTGCCAAAAATCAAGGCGATGAAAATTTTTTCACTATATTTGCCAATCATTTTCTTAAAAGCCGTTAATGACTTTTTTAAAAAGAAGAAAAGCCCTGTATGCAACCCTTGTCACTCTGGGTGCAGTTATCATCTTGTTTATAACACTTTGGATAAGAAATAAAAGTGATGATTATCTGAGCTTTCGTGCAGAAGGCCTGCCATTTAGAGAGGCGGCAAAATCGGGAGTAAAATATGCACGCAAGTACCATTTAAAGAACCTCGGAGCACACGATACAATTAAAAATTTTTTTGAGCAACAGCATAAAGCACTGTCAGAGATAAAAGCACTCAACAGAGCTCTCTATAGTGAGGTTGACTGCTGCGGAGAGACAGATGAACAGTTGGGTAACGAAATACTTCTTTCAGTTGCATTTGTAGGGGATATAATGTGGATACGCAACGGATGGAATAATTTCCTTCATCCCTCAGTGAAAGAGTATATGAGCCGTTTTGATATGGTGATTGGTAATCTTGAAAGCCCGGTTGATACTCTTGTAAAAGTACCCTCATTAATGCCCGATTATGCAAAATACAACTCGTGCAAAGAGCTGATAAGAGCGTTCAGGAGAGAGGACGGCAGAAATATTTTCACGGCTCTGTCACTGGCAAACAATCATGTATTGGACCAAAGCGGAGATGGTCTTTTAAGAACAGTAGAGTTTCTTAACAAAGAGAAAATCCTCTGGAATGGAGTTTTATCTCCGGGATACCTTACAATACATAAAGAGGGGCTTAAAATAGGTTTCTATGCTACCTCCTGGGGATTGAACAACCCGGCTGAAATACTTAAAAACGAGGGAGTTTTAAACTATATACCGGGAATAGCTCCTCTGCAATACGACAAGATAGATATTACAGAGATTACCGGTGTACTTGAGCAGATGAAAAGCGACTCCGTTGATTTCAAGATTGTTTACCTGCACTGGGGATATGAGTACGAGCTTTATCCAGACCCTCAGATAATGAGAGTGGGGAGGTTATTGGCAGCTGCGGGGGCAGATATTGTTGCCGGATCGCATCCTCATATAATTCAGCCAACAGAGATTTGTCTTGGTAACGGATACACACTTGGTACAGATGAGGACAGTAAGCTATTTTATACTTTTAAGGATGCAACCGGTATTCCGCGCAAATCATTGATTATTTATTCGTTGGGAAACTTTACCACAGCAATGTACACACCACTTTGCCGCACAGGGGAGATACGCTCGGTAAAACTCTATAAAAATGCCCTTACAGGTCTTACAGACTGGGGTTTTGAAGAGCAGAAGCTTGTTTATAACTCTCCTCCCGGGAAAAACGGAAGAAACAGGAAACTTCTCTTTCTGGATGACTATCTGGAGAAGCTATATGCAACCAACCCCAAACGGGCAGAGAGAGTAATAAAAGAGCTTGAAAATTTATACATTTGTATAAGAGACTAATTCACAAATTTAAATATTAATCGATGGAACAAATCACCGATTCACTGGCCAACTCTAACATTCTTAATCAGTTTTGGCTTACATTTCTTATGGTTATATCTATGGTTCTGGTCTCCAGAACTTTTGTTGCAGGTACCCGTTACTCTCCAATACTTATTATTGTAGTGTTCGGGCTCCTTATGGGATTTATCCTTACCCAGACCGGTATGGCATCTCCCGGATTAAAGGAGTTCCCTATTGTGGAGTTTACAAGCAAAGTTACCATAACAGCCCTTATAGCATCGTTCTTTATGGGAGGGCAGGAGATACGGAAAATTATAAAGAAAAAAGAGCTTGATAAAACAGACATTGTAATACCGTCGCAGGAGGAGATGTTTCTGGGAACTAAATTTACGCAGTTTATGTTTCTCATTCGTGCCTTTTTTATCCTTATAGGGATTGAATCTATGAAGAGAGTTATATTAGGGCACAACAATAATGAGCCACTTGACTCATTTTATCCTCTTCTGGGCTACCTTGGACTGGTAGGTTCAATAATTTTAATTGATTACCGGGCAAAAATTACCAATAAACCGGTTTATATCCGAAAAGGAATACTGGAGACTGCTGCAATCCTTGGAATACTGCTTCTCTCCAATTTTATATCGGTGAATATAAAATCGATAATTGCCCTGCCCGAAATATTTTTTGCAATGGTTCTCTCTGTAACTGCAGGAATGTTATTTTCGGAGTGGAAATTCGGGCCAACAATACGCTCACTTCTGTTTGCCGGGATTCCTGTAGTTCTGGCAGCTAATTTTATGGTGGGAGGTTCACGCATTGCAGATGCTTTTCAGCTTACAGGAATGACATCTGTTCTCTCATATGGTTTCTTTGGCCAGCTTTTCTGGATGTTTGGAGGCCTTACAATACTTATCCTTTTTGGTAAAGCCAACCACATAAGAAATCTAGCTCCGGGTATGGCCGGCTCTCTATCACACTCCGGACTAACCGGTGCATGTACGGCCGGAGACCTGGGTGAGGATGCACAGGTGAGGGCACCAATAATGATTAATGTCCCTTTTATAGGTCACATATTTGTCTTCTCTGTACTGGCGGCAAGTGCCTCAGCCGGGAAACTTATAATACCCTACACTTTGCTGATAGTAGCAGCAGGGGTCTTTTTTACCGCATGGTCTTTAAGAATACTTAAAAAGGCAAAGAACGACGACTCTAAAGAGATAAAAGGGTTGATGCTTTTCTCTCTGGGGTGGCAACTGACGGCTGTTTTCGGAGGGCTTTTTATCCTGCATCTTGGGAACATAGGGCTCAACGATGCTGTAATGGCAAACTCCTCGGCAATATCTCACTTCGGTCTCTTTGCTGCAATTCAGGGGGGCATGTTTGGTCCTCAGGCAGCAGAGATGATTGCGTTTGTGTTTGCTATGCCATTCCTGGTTCACCCGCTTGTATTTGGCATATTTGGAAAGACAGCGGAGAATAACGGAATAATGCCGGCCAGGATGGCCTATGTTCTGGCAGCAATAGGTGTTGCGGGTGTTATCTACTCGGTGCTTATTTAGCAGGTAACAGATAGCTAGAGATTCCGGCCCCTTGGCAACAGCCGAACCCGGTTCATCTCTTCGAAATACCTGAAATACATATAGAGCTTGTAGTTAAGCTCAAAAGGGTAGTCGGCAAAAGGGTCGTAATCGATATAGTTTGATATACGCCTGTCACCTCGTGAATAGCGGTTGTTCCATTCATTCACATACATCCTGTTATAAGTTTGCAGGTATTCGTTGCTATACTGATTTCTAAGATAACTTTTACCTTCGAGCCAGAAATCGAATCCCGGATCAAATACAATAAGCTCATATTCAACAGAATCGGCAGTGGTTAAGGTGTCCTCGATAGCAACACTGCCGGTTGCTCTCCCCTCGCTACTTCTTAATGTTCCGCACGAGAAGACCAGAGCAAAAAAGATAGCCAAAATTGAAAGTGTAATTACATTCTTCATCTCTCACGCATTTTAGGGTTTTATGCAATATAATTAAATTTTTGGTATTATATTGCGTTGAGAAATCCCCTAAAACAGACAACTATGAAAAATTTTATCACAGGAATGTTTCTGCTTCTGGTTATTGC
>CAZPFI010000149.1:0-3666 GCA_964585795.1 uncultured Muribaculaceae bacterium
TGGCTCGGTATTTTAATAGTGTTGATTTTGGCAAAGAGCTAAACCAACGGCTAAACTAAAAAGTTAAATCACTCAAGATTCAGTCTGATATAATCGTCAAGAAGGTTATCAAGAGTCTTTAGTTCATCAATTATCTGATTTGACTCCTCCCTCTGTTCGGCCTCTATTAATCTTATTACAAATTGTAAAAGAGCCATGGAGAGAGCATCCTGTGTATCGCGGTTTGCATATTTCTTCTTGTAAAGACCAATTTTTTCGTTAATGATCTTTGCTGCAGCCCTTATCTTTTCCTCGTCATTTGCCGGGATTCTAAGCGGGTAATACCTGTCAGCTATGCTAATCTGGATTGATTGTTGTTCCATCTTTTAATCATTTAAAAGAGCGATGCATTTATCTATCTCCCTGATAATCTTTCCAATTTTATTTCTGGCCTCTTTTACATCCGATGATGATGTTTTGAATGCTTCAACTAATTGTAAATTATTTATTTTCTCTTCCTGTTCTTTAGTTTTAATTATATTTTTTTCTAAATTCTCTCTGCATATATTCAACTCCCGTGACAACTTCTCGTTTTCTGCAACAACCTGTTCGTATCGGGAAATAATTTTCTCAATTTTAGCTTTCAGGCCGTTAATTACTGATTGATAGTCTGTACTCATTAAATAATGCTCTAATGCAAAGATAATAATTAAATGCATTAAATAAAAAATGCTCCCTTTATGAATAATTACAAAAGGGAGCAAAGAGCTTAAGTTTGGTTGAGTAAGTTATTTGACTAATCTCTATATTTTGTTAACATCCAATACCCTCTCCATTCCTATCTGGATAGCTTTTTCATTCATCGGAATAAGGGAGTGGTGCCTTTGAGGTATAGATTTCTTAAGTCCTTTTATTACATTCCCGAGTTCCACAACAGGTTTTTTCCTGAGATATGCACCAAGCACTACCATATTGTATGCCTTTGCATTTCCCAGTTCGGCAGAGATTTCAACTGCATCAACAGAGCAGATTTCTATGTCTTTTCTCACAGGATGTCGAGTAATTCCGTTTGGGTCGTATATCAACAAACCACCGGGTTTTACCATATCCTCGAATTTATTAAGTGATTGTTGGTTAAGAATTATAGCAGTATCAAACTTGCTGAGAATTGGCGAGCTAATCTTCTTATCACTCAGGATGACAGTTACATTGGCTGTGCCTCCACGCATCTCAGGACCGTAAGATGGCATCCAGGTTACCTCCTGATCCTGCATAATTCCGGAATATGCCAGAATCTTTCCCATTGAGAGAACTCCTTGTCCTCCGAAACCGGCAATTATTATCTCTTCTTTCATCAGTATATTTTTTACCTTTTAATTATCTGTCTTTTATATCTCCGAGAGGATAGTGTGCAAACATATTTTCAACCATCCATTCGTTGGCTTTTACAGGTGATAACTTCCATCCCGAGTTACAAGAACTTACTACCTCAACAAAGGATGTTCCTTTTGAGAGGGCAGTATTTTCAAATGCTTTTCTTATAGCCCTTTTTGTTTTCCTGGCAGCTGCCGCACTCTGAACAGACTGTCTGGTTACAAAACAGGTTCCTTCCAGTTGTGCTATGAGTTCTGTAATTTTAAGTGGTTTGCCGTGAATGTCTTCACATCTGCCGTCAGGAGACGTAGATGTTTTCATTCCCATAAGAGTGGTTGGAGCCATCTGACCTCCGGTCATGCCATAAATAGCATTGTTAATAAATATAACAACTATGTTTTCACCTCTGTTACAGGCGTGCATTATCTCTGCAGTTCCAATAGAGGCAAGGTCTCCGTCACCCTGATATGTAAAGACATATTTGTCGGGATTTAGTCTCCTGGTGGCAGTGGCAAGTGCGGGAGCGCGTCCGTGGGCTGCCTGTTGCCAGTCGATGTCTATATAGTTGTATGCAAAAACCGAGCATCCTACAGGAGATATGCCAATGGTCTTTTCCTGAATGCCCATCTCCTCAATTACCTCTGCAATTATCTTATGCACAGTTCCATGAGAGCAACCCGGACAGTAGTGCATTACTTTTTCTGTAAGCACAGGGGTTTTGCTGTATACAATATTTTCTGGTTTAATTATTTCTTTCAGATCCATAGCATTAACATTTATTTATTGATCTCCTTTACAAAGGCCTGATACACCTCTTCGGGTGAAGGAACAATACCGCCCAGTCTTCCGTAGAAGTGGACAGGAATCTTTCCGTTGACTGCAAGTTTTATATCCTCTATCATCTGTCCGGTACTTAGTTCTACTGACATCATAGATTTAAGCTGAGGGATAAGTCTTTGAATTTCAACTGTAGGGAAAGGGTACAAAGTAATTGGTCTGAGAAGACCCAGTTTAATTCCATTTTCTCTGGCAATCTCAACCGTGTTTTCGCAGATCCTCGCCATACATCCGTATGCAACAATAACATGTTCGGCATCGTCGCACATAAATGTTTCGAATCTTACATCCTCCTCTTCCATCTTTCTGTATTTAAGCTGAAGCTTGTTGTTAAGTTTTTCGTGAACGGCAGGGTCCAGAGCAAGCGAAGTTATTACATTCTGTTTGCGATTTGGAGTTTTGCCTGTAGTTGCCCATTGGAACTTCTGCTTAATCTCTTCATCGGTCCAGCGTGGTTTTACGGGTTTGAGTGTAACCTTCTCCATCATTTGGCCTACAACGCCGTCTGCAAGGATTAATACCGGGTTAAGGTATTTGAAAGCAAGATCGAACCCGAGATCTACAAAATCGTACATCTCCTGTGCTGAAGATGGAGCAAGAACAAGCATTTTATAGTCGCCGTGACCACCTCCCTTGCACGCCTGGAAGTAGTCTCCCTGTCCGGGCTGGATTGTACCAAGTCCGGGACCTCCTCTTACCACATTGACAACAAGACAAGGTAACTCCGAACCTGCAAGATAGCTCAATCCTTCGCACATAAGACTGATTCCCGGGCTGCTTGATGATGTCATGACTTTTTTGCCGCAGGAGGCACCACCATACAACATGTTGATAGATGATGTTTCGCTCTCTGCCTGAAGTACAACCATACCTGTTGTTTCCCATGGTTTTTCAACCATAAGCGTTTCCATAATCTCCGATTGAGGAGTAATTGGGTAACCGAAGTATCCGTCGCATCCGTTTCTTATAGCAGAGATTGCAACAGCTTCGTTACCTTTCATTAAAATATGTTCAGCCATATAGATTTATTTTTTTTCAGTTATACTTTAATCCTGTAAACAGTTATACAGGTGTCGGGACACACGGTTGCACAATTTGTACAACCTGTGCAACTTTCAGGACTTGCCATATAGGCAAAGTTGTATCCTTTACTATTGACCTCTTTTGCTAAAGCGATGGTTTGGGTGGGGCAGTTTACTACACAAACTGCGCAGCCCTTACATTTCTCTGTGTCTACCACAATAGCTCCTCTTAATGCCATTTTGAATTGGATTTATTGATAATTGGTTACAAATTTATAATATTATATCTTAAAATGAAAGCAAATTATTAAAAATTAAAATAATTATTTAGAAAAAAATGAAAATCCATTTGATATATCACTAAATACAGATCTACATCTTAATACTATTCCAACAGTGAGTATAAATATAATAATGATGAATGTCCTGGTTGTTGGAGATGCATAATTCAATA
>CAZPFI010000150.1:0-3632 GCA_964585795.1 uncultured Muribaculaceae bacterium
CAACCATATGACCAAGCTTAAGCATGTAGATAACACCTACAGTGGCCGGTTGATCGAACAGATCTCCTGTACCCCCGTCACGAAGGTATGTTTTTCCATATCTTGGAACACCGGCTTTATCGGTTAGCTCACATATTTCATTTAAGGTAGCCCCGTCAAAAATTGGTGTGCTGAAGCTTGTACCAAGCTCTTTACCTGCCCATCCAAGAACTGTTTCATATATCTGACCAAGATTCATACGCGATGGTACGCCCAGTGGATTGAGAACAATATCAACAGTAGATCCGTCTTCCAAAAACGGCATATCCTCGTCTCTTACCACCTTGGCAACAATACCTTTGTTACCGTGCCGTCCTGCCATTTTATCTCCCACTCTTATCTTTCTCTTTTTGGCAATGTAAACCTTTGCAAGCTGCATAATTCCTGTGGGAAGTTCGTCTCCTATAGTCAGATTGTATTTTACCCTTTTTAACTCGGCATCAAACTCTTTGTGAGCAATCAGGTAGTTGTTAATCAGCTGCTTGATAAGATTGTTGGTATTTTTGTCCGTAGTCCATTTTGTTGGATTAATGTTTTCGTAATCAATCTTATCCAGCAGCTCGTATTTGAACTCAACGCCTTTTGCAATTATTTCAACGCCATAAAGATCCGAAACACCAAGTGAAGATTTGTTCTGGAGCAGGGCAAAAAGCCGCTCAAGGAAATTGAGGCGTAACTGACCTGCTTTTCTTTCAAAGTTCTCCTCTGCCTGCTGAATATGGTTCTTCGAAACCGACTTACCCTTCTTCGAACTCTCTTTTGCAACTCTTGAGAACAGTCTTTTGTCGATGATTGTACCCCGCAGTGAAGGTGATGCTTTTAATGAGGCATCCTTAACATCACCGGCCTTGTCTCCGAATATAGCTCTGAGAAGCTTCTCTTCGGGTGAAGGGTCGCTCTCTCCTTTTGGAGTTATTTTACCGATAAGTATGTCTCCCGGCTCAATGTTAGCTCCAATTCTGATAATACCGTTTTCGTCAAGATCCTTGGTTGCCTCCTCACTTACATTAGGAATATCGGAGGTTAGCTCTTCCATTCCCCGTTTTGTATCTCTCACCTCCATTATGTATTCATCTACATGTATTGAGGTAAATACATCTTCCCTTAGCAGTCTCTCCGAAATTACAATAGCATCCTCAAAATTATACCCTTTCCATGGCATAAATGCAACCTTAAGATTGCGGCCGAGTGCCAACTCTCCGTTCTGGGTAGCATAACCTTCGGTAAGAATCTTACCTTCAGTAACCTTGTCTCCCTTCTTAACGATTGGTTTAAGGGTAATGGAGGTATTTTGGTTGGTTTTTCTGAAAAGAGGAAGCTTATATACTGTTATTTCGGGTTCGAAGCTTACGAACCTTTCATTCTCAGTCATCTCATATTTAATATGAATCTCTCTGGCGTCCACATAAACAACCTCTCCTTTACCACGGGCGGTTATCTGTGTTCTTGAATCCAGAACAACCGGGCCTTCAAGACCTGTACCAACTATTGGTGCTTCCGGTTTAATAAGCGGAACTGCCTGGCGCATCATATTTGAACCCATGAGTGCCCGGTTGGCATCATCGTGTTCCAGAAACGGAATGAGAGATGCTGCTATTGAGGCAATCTGATTAGGAGATACATCAACAAGATGGACATCCTCTTTACCAACTACAGGATAATCTGCCTCGAAACGGCATTTGATTCTTTCGTCAGTCATTATTCCATCGTCGTTGATATGGACATTTGCCTGGGCAACCATCTTCTCTTCCTCCTCCTCGGCACTCATATAGACGATTCCCTTTGGGGTAAGGTCAACCTTACCTTCTTCAACTTTTCTGTATGGAGTCTCTATAAACCCAAGTTCATTTATTCTTGCATATACGCACAAAGATGAGATCAACCCGATGTTTGGTCCTTCAGGTGTTTCAATAGGGCACAATCTTCCATAGTGAGTATAGTGTACATCCCTTACTTCAAATCCTGCCCGATCTCTTGAAAGACCTCCGGGGCCCAGAGCAGACAGACGACGCTTGTGAGTCATCTCGGCAAGTGGATTTGTCTGATCCATAAATTGAGAGAGCTGACTGGTGCCAAAGAAAGAGTTAATTACAGATGAGAGTGTTTTGGCGTTAATCAGGTCGATAGGGGTAAACACCTCATTATCTCTTACATTCATACGCTCCCTTATAGTTCTGGCCATACGGGACAAACCTACACTAAACTGATTTGCAAGCTGCTCACCAACTGTTCTGATTCTTCGGTTACTCAGGTGGTCGATATCGTCTACTACAGCTTTTGAATTAATCAGCTGAATGAGGTACCTGATAATTTCAATTATGTCCTGTTTTGTCAGAACACGGGTTTCATCAGAGATAGTCAGGTTTAGCTTGTGATTAAGCCGGTACCTTCCAACCTCACCCAAATCGTAACGCTTATCGGAAAAGAATAATTTATCAATAACATCCCTTGCAGTCGCTTCGTCGGGTGGTTCCGAATTACGAAGCTGGCGATAGGTATAGAATACCGCCTCTTTTTCGGAATTACACTGGTCTTTTTGTAAAGTGTTATGTATTATTGCGTAGTCGTTGACATTAGCATCCTCTTTGTGTACTAATATTGTACTTACACCAGATTCGACGATAAGATCTATGTGATCCTCTTCGAGGATTGTCTCCCTGTCAATAACTATCTCATTTCTCTCAATATAAACAACCTCTCCTGTATCCTCATCCACAAAATCTTCGTTCCAGGTTTTAAGCACTCTTGCAGCCAGTTTGCTACCTATGCATTTTTTGAGATTTGTTTTGTTTACCTTAACTTCATTCGCCAGCCCGAATATATCAAGAATATCTTTATCACTTTCGTATCCAATGGCACGAAGCAGAGTAGTTACAGGTAACTTTTTCTTTCTGTCAATGTAAGCATACATTACATTGTTTATATCTGTGGCAAACTCAATCCACGACCCTTTGAAAGGTATTATTCTGGCTGAATAGAGTTTTGTTCCGTTTGCGTGCAGACTTTGTCCGAAGAATACACCAGGTGACCTGTGCAGCTGGGATACGACTATTCTTTCGGAGCCGTTTATAACGAATGTGCCGCGAGGAGTCATATATGGGATCGTTCCCAGATATACATCCTGTATTACTGTATCAAAATCCTCATGCTCGGGATCTGTGCAGTAAAGCTTGAGTTTTGCTTTTAGTGGAACACTGTAGGTGAGCCCTCTCTCCAGACACTCTTCGATTGTATAACGCGGAGGGTCTATGAAATAGTCGATAAACTCAAGAACAAAATTGTTACGGGTATCCGTAATTGGAAATATCTCCTGAAAAACTTTATAAAGACCTTCGTTTTTACGATTTTCCGGTGTCGTCTCCAGTTGAAAGAAGTCTTTGAATGACTTCAACTGTACTTCTAAAAAATCCGGGTAATCCAGAAGAGATTTAGAAGTTGCGAATGTAATTCGCTGATTGTTATTTTTTTGCGACATTGTTTTCGGGTTAGTTGAAAAATTATAAAATAACGACAAAAAGGTTTAGAGCCTGATAAACGGCTCTAAACCTGATGGTGTTCCCCGATCAACGGGTTGTGGAGTTATTTAATTTCAA
>CAZPFI010000151.1:0-3600 GCA_964585795.1 uncultured Muribaculaceae bacterium
TTGAGTATAAATATTTGAATAACTACCTCTGCGAACACTTGCTCCAATTCTGCAAAATAAGAGATCAAAACGAAGGCCTCCTTCGATATTTGTGAAATTTGCAAAAAAGTTATGCTCTACGGACATATTGAAATAACCTTTCTTAAATATCTGCCTTTCAAGAGTTCCTCTTAGTGAGACCAGCTCTGCTCTGCTATAGTTGTACTGCACCTGTGGAGTAAATATAAGCCCCTTTCTGGATCGGAAGGAGAGGTTTAGCGTACTGTAGATGTCTGTTTGTGAGTTGGCAAGAAAAATTGCATTTGTTGTAAGGTTTGTACTTACACCAAACAATGAGCCCGACAGCAGCAGCTCTGTTGATGAGTATTGCGAGTTGGTGAGAATAAACTGATTAAATGACAACCTGGAGAACAGAGATATATTTTTGCCTCTAATGGGTACGCTTATCATCACTTTTCTCTCTTCGAGGTAGCTGCTTCGTATAGCTGTCTGCTCTCTGTCATACTTTACATAATTTGCCTCAAGCTGCAGGTCGAAAGGGAGACGGTAACTTAAATTACCTCTCATCTTTATCTGATGGGTATATTCTCCGGAAAGAAGCAGACTTGGAGCCAGTCTCAAAGACGCTGTAGCGTATGGCATAAACTCTTTTCCCGGCTCCATGGATGAGAGGTACTCCACTCCTCCTCCGATTGTCATAAAGTTTGTTAAGCCGAAATCGAACCCTGCCCTTGAAAACTTTGTGTCGAGAGAGTCCTCGAGCACACCCCCGGTAACCTTGTACTCAAAATTTCCTACAGGCAGAAAATTAAAAGGGACACTTATGTTCTTCTCAAGTGAACGCTCCTCCCCCCATGGCCCGTAAAACTGCAGTCTTACACCTGTATTACCATAAACTAATGGCACCTCAAATGAGAAGAAACCGGAGGCGTCGGCTCTGGTATAGTCTATCAGAACATTGTTGACATAAAGCTCTACCATCCACCCGGGCTCTGTCACATCACTTAAGGTATATGTGCCGTACGATCTTCTGTAGGTTGTAGGTGTATTGGTAAGCTCTATCCCCAGTACAGGCGAATTTAGGGTAGCAGTTGACATTGCCTGAATCTTTCCCAGTGTCACCTGTCTCAATGCCTTCAAATCGTTATTCGCATACCTCCAGTGGTAATACTGGTCTCTGTGCCTGAACGGAGTACCGGAATCGAAGTTGAGAAATATATTTGCCTCACCTCCTGCAATTACAGTTCCAATATTGGTTGACAAACGGGTATTAAATGCACCCTCGGAGGTCTGGACCGATGTCGCCATCCAGTCAACTGCTCCAAAGCGAAAAAACGGGTATCTTCTTCCAATTATTGTATCGGTCTCTATCTCTCCGCGTATCTGACTTATGTTTTTTCTCATCTGCTCTAACCTCATCTCCCTTATTATAGGAAGCTCTACTGTTGTATTCATCGTAACAGTAAGACTTCTGAAGTTAAAAGAACAGAAGAGGCCGAAGATATCACCAAAGTAATTTAACTTAAGGTACAGGTTAGTTTCAGTTCTTACAAGGTCTCCCGGCTTGAGGTTGAATGATCTTCTTCCAAAATCGATTTTGTTGTTAACCCTGTCAATCTTGTATGAAGATTGTTCTGTAATAAAGAACCCCTCTATTATATCAAACCCTGCAGAGGTCTCGGTTTTAATCTTAAGAAAATTGAAAAGGTCTGTAACAGACAGATAAACCGCCTCTCCATAAACCAGTGCCGGTAGTTCTACTCCACCAATTCTTGGAACATTAAAAAAGACTGTTATCTCAAAAAAATCTTCATCCTCCTGCTCCGCAACAGAGTAAACCGCATGGTTGCCGGCGGGTATTTCAGCCAGAGCAACGGCAGGTGTAAAACCGGTATAAATAAGCAGAGCTGTTAAAACAGCAATTTGCCTTAATAAAAAGAGGCCCGGTTTCATTAACTATTTTATTGTTTTACTGGTAATTTAGCGTGAGAGTAAATGAGCCGTTGTATGTACACGGAGGATTGGCGTTAATGTTTCCTACATTGAGTGTTGCACCCAGATTGATAGTGAGTGTCTCTCCATTTCGAATATCATAAGGAGGGAGCGGGCTTAGTGGAGAGAAAGTAACACTCATAGTTGCCCCTCCCGGGCCTGTCAAAACGGTAGGCGATACAGTATAATTTGCTCTGAATCTTTTTCTCCCGCTAGCAGTAAATGTAAACACTGCATGTGATGGTTGTGGTCCGGATGAAATAAGAGCAATTGAGCCGCTGGCACTTCTTACTCCCTGGGTACTTATTGTTACTGTGCCTCCGTTATTAAAGGGTATAAAACTCCCAAAGTTAAGGTCCTGAACCTTAATCAGAGTATTTGTCTGTGAGAACAGAGCAGTACAGCTTAAAAAAAATGTACCCAACAGAGTTATCTTTATAATCCATCTCCTCATATCTTTAAAACATATATTGTGTTCTTTTGTTCATTTTTGGCATTTCGCGTGTAATTACTAGCAATCAATCAGTTACAGAAATTGTGTGCCATGGGCAGGCGGCACCTGTTATTTAGTATGCCACAGATCATTTCAATTGATACGAATTTAGTTAAGCAATAGCTCGGCTTCGGCAAAAACTTCCGGCCTGATATCCGATTGGGCCGAATAGGTAATCTTCAATCTGCCTTTGGTAAGATCCACTCCGCTCTCTTTTGGCAACTCAACTTTTAAATACCTGATGCTGTTTGGAGTATATACAGAAATACCGTTAACATTTGCAATATTTGTCTCCCTGCCTGCAGGTGATATGTAGTTGATTTTTAAATCGCCATATACCGACATATTTCCGGTTCTGTTGAAGGTAAGATTGAGAATGTCCTTGTCTTCAATTTTGCTAAGAGTAATGTCACTGAGAGATACGCGGGTTGTTGATTCCCCTACCCTTATTATAACCGGAATGGAGATTCCGAAAATTGGTATCAGCTGGATACTAACTGCAGTAGTATCGGTGTCTGTCTGCTCGCTCCCAAGTGCAACAGCATTTGGAACAGCCCTGAAATATGCGTGTGAGCGGTACTCGCCCGGCTGAAGGCGTTGCGTATTGGATACCTGCATCTTTATTACCTGGGCCTCATTTGGTGCCAGTGTTACAGAACGGGGGAAAAACCTGATATTCTGGTCTGCGAAATTTTGCCCTGGATCGGGCTCTGTAATCTCCACAAAAGAGCCATCCTCTGTCATTCTGTACTGTATCATTGAGATATTGTATCTGGCAGTATCCGTACCTGTGTTTGCAAGATTGATATCCATAACCCTGCGGTTTCCCTCAAAGACAACGCGTCGCGGTGTAACCAGCAGATTGCCCTGGGCCGTTGCATCATGTATAAAAAAGATTAAAATGGCTGCTATGCCCAAAATAATGCGGCCATATTTCAATTCCGGCTTAAGCATATTTAATAATTATTAAGGTTTTTACAAATAGAGTCCGGGAAATGTAGCTCAAATATAATGAAAATAATATAAATCTAAAGCACACCGGACTATTTTTAAACCTCTGTATCAATTGTACGAAAAGGTTATTGTGTATGTTCCGGAGTAGATACCAACCGGGT
>CAZPFI010000152.1:0-3583 GCA_964585795.1 uncultured Muribaculaceae bacterium
ATCCTCTTTGTCCTGATCTTAAATAACCTCTTGCTGACATGACTGAAGGGCCGGGAATACTAACATTAATGCAAGTGTTAAAACAATTGAAACTCTCTTTTTCATTTTTTATTAGATTTTATTATTAAAGTTTGAAAAGCACAGATATTATAAAGGACGATCCCGGACGAAAACTCTTTGCAGTCTGGTTTCTCTGATGTTCAACTCCGTTTCCATCGATATATTTTGGATACTGTTCAAAAATGATTCTCTGATTGAATATATCCTTTGCACTAATTTTAATTTCTGTGTTTTTCCACAGGTTCTTTGAAAGAGACATATCAATTATATCTCTTGACAGCTCATATGTATCAGGTACATCATTATTGACCGAAGCTCCTGACCCGGTATCTGCCCTGCCTACTCCCACTATTCTTTTTCCTATTCTGTTATATAGAATTGCCGCACTTAAACCCAAATCGTTATTATCATAAAAGAGTGCAGCATTTACCAGGTATGGCGACTGCCCCTGCATTGCCCGGGCTCTTTCAAGCGACCTGGTGCTGTCGAATTTAACTTTACTGTAAATATAAGCTGCGTTTAGACCTACCGAAAAATTCTTCAGATTCATAAATGAGAGGTCTCTTTTAATATCTGCCTCTATCCCCAGGTTATTTGCAGCCAAAGCATTTTCGAATGTGTATGTATAAGATCCACCTGCATCAAGATAGGTCCACTCAATTGGATTTCTGAAGTTTTTATAAAAGAGGGCAAGGGTTACATACTCATTGTTTGACGGATAATGTTCAAATCTAAGATCGATATTGTGTATTGTGGCTTGTTTAAGTGACGGATTCCCCTTAACATCAGAGAAAAGGTTGAAATCGAAATAGACCGAAGAGGAGAGCTCTCTAAACTCTTGGCGATTAACAGATTTACCGTATGCAACCCTGATTAGATCGTTTTTTGAGATATTGTATGAAGCATTTATCGACGGACAGAGGTCAAAAAAGTCATAGTTTTTACTTACCGTTGTAAAATCGTATATTTTGTCATAGCTGGTCAATATCATCCTCCCAGCTTCTGCTCTTAATCCTGCAAGCAGATTAAACTTTCCTTTAGTAAGCTTGAGAGACATGTAAGCCGCTCCACTTATGTTCTCTCCCTTATAACTGTTTCTGTTGTCGGTATCTTCGTAAACATATAATTTGTCGGACGAGTAATTTCCCGGTTGCAGTATTTGAGAAACAACATCACGATAAACAAAATCAACAGGAAGATTATAGCGGTTATACCTGTAAAAAAACTGTCTGTTTCTGTAATCTCTCTCTTTGTATTCACCAAGCAATCCGGCTTTTAACTCTGTATCATTCGATTTAAAAAAATTAAGAGGAATTTTAATATTTATTGCCGGGTTTACAATATGCTCCTGAAGCTTAACAAAATCTCTGGTTATCTCATTCTGGTCTATGGCCATCTGTCCATAATAATCGTCTCCGAATATAAGATTCTCTTCACGGTTTATAACTCTTCTGTCCGGTTGGTCCATTCCTGCAAAAGAGTAGCCGACATTCCAGTCAATATTGGCATTTCCCACAGAGTGATCACCTGCAAGCTGAGCCGTGTAGGTTTGTCTGCTGGTGTACAGATACTCTTGTTTCTCCTGGTTGTATCTGGCGCTCACATTCTGCCACCCCTCTCTCAAAGTGTATCTGTTCTTACCCATAATGTTAAGTATCTGCCTTAATTCAAGCTTATTGTTTCCGTTAAACCACACAACATTCAACATTCCACCCACTTTGGAATCTGTACTGTATTGATTATCTGTATAATTATAAATATATTCAGGTGTGTCATTTACAGTATTATATACTCCGAATCTTGCGTTTTGCATATCAGTATAACTCTGCGAACTGTGTGTATAGTTGACAGTACCGTTAACACCAAGAGTGGATCGGTTTTTTAGCCGGAGTACTCTATTAATCATTAATGACAAGCGCTGATCCGGAATAGCTCTGTTATTTTTGACATGCCAGTTTTCATTGAATCCGTTTCGTGTTACCTCGGTTACCTGATTGGCATTTCTATTATCAACTCTGTCCGGAACAATTGAGCTTAACCCTCTTGTACCATTATCAAATCCCAGGAAATCTGTTGCAGAAGAGGCAATCCTTATCTGATCTTTAAAATGAGTCTGTGTATTAACTCCCAGTCCATATGAGATTACAAACTGGTTCTTCTCTCCCATTCCGTTTGTAGTAATTTTAACAAACCCGCCTGTGAAGTCTGAAGGAATCTCAGCAGATTGCGATTTTACAATCATAATGCTCTCGAGTTGTGATGATGGAAGCATATCAAAAGAGAATGATCTTGAGTCTGCCTCTGTACTCGGAACCGATGCATTGTTAATCCAAACATTGTTATACCTGCTTGGCAAACCCCTAACAATAATATATCTGTCGTTAAGAACCGAAACACCAGGAATTCTTTTAACAACCTCTGCTGCATTTCTGTCCTGAGATTTTGTTATCTGCCTTCCCGACATTCCGCTCATTACAACACTTGCATTTCTGGAGGCCATAATAACAGAAATTTCGGAGTTCATCCTCCTTACCGATGTTATGTTCACCTGGTTCAACATATTTGCTGACTCCTCCAATACAATGTCAAACCTGTTTTGCCCGGCATGAATTTCCAAATCTTCCACAAATACAGAGGTGTAGCTTATGGCTGCAATTTCTGCCTTGTAAATGCCTGCCGGCAGATTATCAATCCTGTACTTGCCATCGATATCGGCAGAGGCACCTTTTTTAAGTGCCGGCAGCAGAACTGTGGCTCCAATTACAGGCTCACCGGTGGATTTATCCAGAATAACCCCTTCTAGCACACCGGCGCCCTGTGCTGCACATAGGGAAAAACTCATTAAAAGAAGAAGTGAAATAATAGATGCTCTGATTGTTAGCGAAGTCATAATATTTAAATGTTTTACCTCGACAAAAGTATTCCCGGTTTGTTAAGAAAGTGATACGAAATGATTAAGTTATTTTTACAAATACTACCTTTGCCGCATGGAAAAGAGAAGAATACTGGTTGTGGACGATGAAGAGGATTTGTGTGAAATCCTTCGGTTCAATCTTGTAAATGCCGGCTTTGATGTAGATACTGCATTTTCTGCCGAAGAGGCATACCTCAGGTTAAAAAACAATTACAACCTGATTCTTCTGGATGTTATGATGGGTGCCATTTCGGGTTTCAAGCTTGCCCAACTTATAAGAGAGGATTTTGGAGGGGAAGTTCCCATAATATTTATTTCAGCCAAGGATCAGGAGAGTGATAAATTAAGAGGGTTTGGCCTAGGTGCCGATGACTATATATCCAAACCGTTTTCAATTAAAGAGGTAATTGCAAGAGTTAATGCTGTATTGCAGCGTACTCAAATTAATAAAGGTGCAATTTCCAGGATGACGGATGACGGAGACGAAATTATGGATTTTGGCAAACTAACCATAAACAGGATTCAAAAAGTAGTGATGATAGAAGACAGGGTTGTCAAGCTTACAAAAAAAGAGTTTGAGATACTTTGTATGCTTGCCGGTGATCCTCA
>CAZPFI010000153.1:0-3562 GCA_964585795.1 uncultured Muribaculaceae bacterium
CTGCACTCCATGAAGAGGATGGAGGATGGCAGATACAACAAAGTGGCCAATATCATCGGCCATACTATGCAATTCCATCCACATGGAGATGCTTCTATCGGTGATGCTCTTGTACAGCTTGGTCAAAAAGATCTGTTAATAGATTGTCAGGGTAATTGGGGAAACCCCATCACCGGAGATAGTGCCGCTGCACCAAGGTATATTGAAGCCAGGCTCAGTAAATTTGCCGGTGAAGTGCTGTTTAACCCCAAAACAACTGAATGGATGCGGTCGTATGACGGCAGAAACCAGGAGCCGATATCTCTGCCTGCAAAATTCCCACTACTGCTGGCAATGGGGGTAGAGGGGATTGCAGTTGGGCTGGCATCAAAAATTCTTCCTCATAATTTTAATGAACTCATAGATGCCTCCGTTGCATTTCTTAAAGGAGAAGATTTTGAATTGTTTCCCGATTTTCCTACTGGTGGTCTTGCCGACTGTTCAAGGTATAACAGAGGGTTAAGAGGTTCGACTGTAAAACTGAGAGCAAAAATTTTAAAACTCGATAAGAAGACTCTTGTAATATCGGAGATTCCGTTTGGAATGACCACTTCAAAGCTCATTGAATCAATTCTTAAAGCAAACGACAAGGGAAAGATTAAAATTAAAAAGGTGGATGACAACACCTCATCCGGGGCAGAGATTGTAGTACATCTTAATAATGATATCTCTCCCGATAAGACAATTGATGCTCTTTATGCTTTTACAGATTGTGAGACCTCAATTTCACCCAACTCCTGTGTTGTAAAGGATAGTCAGCCACATTTTGTAGGAGTAGATGTAATTTTGCGCCACAACACCGACCGTACGAGATCTCTACTAAAAAGAGAGTTGGAAATACGACTTGGAGAGCTAAATGACAATTGGCACTATACTTCACTTGAAAAGATATTTTTTGAAGAGAAGATATACCGCATCCTCGAAATAGAGGCTGCAAGCTGGGACCATCAGTTAATTGCCGTAAAGACGAATTTAGAGCAGTTCCGGCAAAGACTCAGAAGAGAGATTACAGATGAAGATGTACTTCGTCTTGTAGAGAAACCTGTTCGTAAGATATCTATGTTTGACATTAAACAGCTAGAGAATAGTATTTTAAAACTTGAGGAGGAGATGGAAGAGGTTTATTACAACCTGACACATCTTACGCAGTTTACAATTAAATACTATACACAGCTTAAGAAAAAATATGGCAGTGACTTCCCCAGGAGAACAGAGTTATGCAGCTTTGAGACAATTCATGCAACAAAGGTTGTAGCTTCAAATGCAAAGTTATACGCTAATTACACTGAAGGTTTTGTGGGTATGGATCTCAAAAGAGACGAAAATGCAGTTTTTGTTTGTGATTGCTCAGATATCGACGACATTATTGTTTTTCTCAAAAACGGCAAATATATCGTTTCCAAAATAAGCGAAAAACAGTTTATAGGAAGAGATATAATTTATGTAGGTGTCTTTGTAAGGAATGATGAGAGGACTATTTACAATGTAGTTTACAGAAACGGTAAAGGAGGAGAGGTATTTGTAAAAAGGTTTTCGGTTACAGGAGTCACCAGAGACAAAGAGTACGACCTCACCCAGGGTAAAGATGGTAGTCAGGTTTTATGGTTCACTGCCAATGCAAACGGAGAGGCAGAGGTGCTTAAAGTTTTCCTTAAACCAAGACCTAAACTCAAAAAGCTCATTATCGATTTTGATTTCTCCTCTCTTGCTATAAAAGGTCGGGGATCAATGGGTAATATCCTTACTAAAAATACCGTACATAAGATACAGCTTAAAGCCAAAGGTATCTCCCAATTTGGAGGCCAGTCAGTTTGGTTCGATCTTGACATCAACCGGCTCAACTCAGATGCCCGTGGTAAATATCTGGGTGAGTTTTTACCAGGAGATCACATATTGGTAATCTGTAAAAATGGGGAGTACTACACCACAAATTTCGACCTCAGTAACCGATATCAGGGAGAAATTCACACTATAGAAAAACTTGACAGAGAGAAAATTTACTGTGCCGTTTACTTTGACGCCGACCCGGGTTGTTTTTATCTCAAAAGATTCTGTTTCGAACCAAACGACAACAATGTAAGTCCATTTATAAGTGACTTCCCCGGTTCGTATTTGGTAGATGTTTCTGCCGCTCAGAATTTGCGGGTGGAAATAACATTTGCAGGGAAACACCAGAAAAGATTACCCGAAACGATTGATGCAGAATCTTTTATCTCCTGTAAAAGCTACCGGGCAAAAGGTAAAAGACTCACAACATTTGAAACAGGTCAAATCACTTTCATTCACCCAACCGGTTTACCCGAAGAGGATGAAGAGCAAGCTCTTCCCGAAACACCTTTGCAAGAGGAGATACCACCTGCAATAGATGATAATAATGACAACAAAGTAAATGACTTCCCTACCCTGTTTTAACACCTGAATTAACAATGATAATAACTCTGACAGGTTTTATGGGTGTGGGCAAAAGTACATTGGCCGAGCAGCTGTCTCAACTGCTTCTCTGTTCTCATACCGATCTCGACAGATATGTTGAATTAATCTCAGGACATTCTGTAGAATGGCTATTTTCAACTTACGGAGAGGATCATTTCAGACATCTTGAGGAGGAGGCCCTTGAAAAATACATAAATGAGAGCAGAGACAATTTTCAGATTTTATCATTAGGCGGAGGTGCTCTTATCTCCAATAAAAACAGAGTGATTATAAAAGAGAGAACCTTCTGCATATATCTGAGGGCCAATACTGCTACACTTATCAGCAGACTATCAAAAAGTAAAAAGAGCAGGCCTTTGGTTAAAGATCTCGATAATTTTGCCATGTGCGGTAAAATTGAGAATCTAATGAAGGTACGAGAGGCCGGTTATATTCAGGCAGCGTCTGCAATAGTTGATGTGGATGACAAGAGTATCAAACAGTTGCTTGATGAGATAACCTCACTGTTCTAGATAGCGTCATCTATCAGTTTTATGTCTTTAACCCTTAGCTGCAGATTGGCAATTCCTCTGTAATAGTTCTCTGCAATAGAGTAACATATATCCACAGGATTTCCAGCTTTAAGATGCTCGAAATGCTCCGATCTGTTAAATGCTATTGCAGATATATGCCGGTGAAAGTCATCTTCCTGTATAAGCTCCAGTTTCAGGTGACCCGAATCTGACCCCACCTTTCTTCCATTGCCGTTATCATAGACCCTCTCTGATATAAATACAGGGGAGAGGTTTCCCGGACCAAAAGGCTGAAACTGTTTAAGAACATTAAAAAATCTGGGTGTTATCTGTTTAAAATCCAAATATGTGTCAATATTAATAACAGGAGTGAGAATCTCGGGAGTTATTCTTGAGGCAACAAAACCCTCGAATCTTTTACTAAATGCATTAAAATTCTCCTCTTTCATTGTAAGACCTGCAGCATACATATGGCCTCCAAAATTTTCAAGCAGATCGGAACAGTGTTCTATTGCCTCATAGAGGTCAAACCCGGGTATGCTTCTGGCAGAACCTGTGATAAAGCCATTGGACTTACA
>CAZPFI010000154.1:0-3501 GCA_964585795.1 uncultured Muribaculaceae bacterium
ACTGCCAGATTCTGAGACCATATTTGAATAACTGGAAAAAAATTGGAAAATCGTTTCTCGAAGAGATGATAGAAAAAGAAAAACTCAACGGACAAATAAACAAAGATGTACCAACCGATATTATTGCCCACTTTCTGGTGACAGCATCGGTAAGCATAGCAGAGTTACTGGAAGAGAAATACAAAGTAGATATAGATAAAAACATACAGGATGGCAGCCCTTTGTATGGTTACAACAGAGCAGAGGTTATATCTGCAGCAAACGACCTGATTAACCTGTTTGAAAAAGCTTTAAAATAAACAATTATGATACATGTTAAAGACTTGGGTTTTACCTATAAAAAGACCAATAAGCGCGCAATTCATAACATGAATTTCGATATTAGCCAGGGGGAGGTCTTTGGGTTTCTTGGCCCCAGCGGGGCCGGTAAAACCACAACCCAGCGCCTTATAATAGGGTTACTCACACATTATCAGGGACAGATTGAGGTGCTGGGAAAAGAGCGCAGCAGATGGGGAAAAGAGTTTTATGAGGAGATAGGTGTGGCCTTCGATTTTCCCAACCTTTATCTAAAGCTGACAGCCAGGGAGAATCTGCAGATAATAGGAGAGTACTATAAAAATAAGCTTGGCAACTACGATAAACTCTTAGACCGGGTAGGATTACTGCCGGATAAAGATGTACGGGTTGAGAATTTCTCAAAGGGGATGAAAATGCGATTAAACTTTGTGAGGTCAATAATGCATAACCCAAAGCTTATGTTTTTCGATGAACCCACTTCGGGTCTCGACCCTGTAAATGCACACATTATAAAGGAGATAATACTCCAGCAAAAAAGAGAGAATAAGACCATCTTCCTTACAACTCACAATATGACAGTTGCAGAGCAGCTATGCGACAGAGTAGCATTTATTGCAGAGGGGAAGATAGTGGTAACAGGTTCTCCAAAGGATCTGATGATAGAGCACGGTAAACGGGTTGTTAAGGTCGAATACCTGCTGGACGGAAAACTAACCCGTGATAATTTTGAATTAGAGGATATTGGAAACAACAGACAATTTGCCGATATCCTTAAAAATAACCAGATTAAAACAATTCACAGTTGCGAAGCCACTTTGGAAGATATCTTCATAAAATTAACCGGGAGGACTCTGGTATGAGATTTATAAACTCTGTCAGGGCAGATATGAAATTTCAGATGAAACAGGGGTTTTACTTTGTTTATGCTGTAATAACAGTAATGTATCTGATAATTCTCTCTTTTCTGCCCCCGAATGTTCTTAAAATCACCCTCCCGCTGATAGTCTTCTCCGACCCCTCTGTACTTGGTCTCTTTTTTATAGGTGCAATTATTATGCTTGAAAAATCACAGGGAGTGTTAATGGTATTGGTTGTATCTCCATTGCGTACAATTGAGTACATACTGTCAAAAACTTTATCACTTGCATTTATATCCGTATTGGCTGCTCTGGTAATTACACTCTTTAGTAAGTATCATTCAGTCAATTGGTTACTGCTCGTTATTTCAATTATTCTAACATCCTCTATATTCACACTATGCGGTATAATGATAAATGCAGGGTGTAATTCGGTTAACCAGTATATGCTTAAAACCATTCCATATATGCTGTTACTTGTGCTTCCCTGCCTCTCTTTAATACAATTTCCATACTCATACCTCTTTACAGTTATTCCGTCCGTTGCTGCTCTCAGATTAATGCTGGGTGCATATATGGGAATTGGGTGGTTAGAAGCATTTGCATTAATTATCTACCTTATAATTGTTAACTATTTTATACTAAAGCTGACAGTAAGGGTGTTCGAAAGCAAAATTATTAGCCCAAACTAGAGATATGATACAGATTATCCATTTAAAGAACGATTTAAAGCAGATTCTGCGAGACCCTGTAATGGCAATAATGCTGTTTGCTCCGCTTATACTTATAACTGTTTTTAAGCTACTTATTATATTTCTAATACCTTACATCAACAATAAAACCGGATTAAATCTCTCATTGTACTCACAATATATTCTGGCATTTGTGCTTCTTGTAAGTACAGGAATGCTTGGTATTGTCACCGGTTTTATGATGCTTGACGACAGAGACGGTAATATTGTGCAGCTTATGTCGGTAACACCTCTGGGTAGAGGCGGATACCTGGTAAACCGGCTGTTACTTGCCTCTTTTGCTTCTTGTATATACTGTTTTTTAAGTTGTTACGGGCTGAGTGTTGTGAAATTGCCACTATATACCATACTCTTTTTATCGGCATTGTCAGCCCTGTATGCAGCAATTACAGGGTTATTGATATATACAGGAGCAAAGGATAAAGTAAACGGGCTTACATTTGCTAAAGCTTTAAATGCCCTGGTATTATTTGCGTTTACAGACCTCTTCTCTTTACCCTGGCTAACGGTTATTTCATGGTTCTTTCCAGCATATTGGATTGCATGCATCATTAAAACACCTCACCATCTGATGATATACGGCATAGCATTAGTGATTCATATTGCCTGGCTTGCGTTGTTGATTAGAAATTATCTGTCAGAAAAATCATAAAGAAATAATTGACAAAATTTCTTGTTTTCTTTGCCTGTTTCAAATTATTACTATATTTGCATCTTCAAACCACTTAAAGGTAAGGATGATTCATCTTTTACATCTCATGGTCCCCCCCTTCGGGGTATAATTTCCTGACAAAATGTTAGGAGTGCTTTCTGTATACAGAGGACTCTCCAAAATCAAAAAAAGCCAAAAGCCACACAGGCAGGCAATTTCATTAACAAAACCAACAACATTTTAACACCATGAGACACGGATTCATAGGTTACGGCAACCTGATATCAGCCATACATAACAAATTAATAGTACGCGGATGCGACTCCTTTATCTGCTACACAAAAAACGACACAAACAACCGGATAAGAACCTGCCACACAATACAGCAACTTGTAAAAAGCTCCGATGTTATATGGCTTGGAGTGAAGCCACAGAACCTGGATGCGGTACTTGAAGAGCTTAAAGAGACCACATATTCTAAAAAGCTTGTTGTAAGCCCGGTCGCAGGCAAATCAATAGCATACCTGCAGGAGAGACTCGGGTACCAGGTTGCAATAGTAAGAATTATGCCAAATCTGGCCCTCGAGTTCGGAAGTTCGGTAACAGCATACGCACATAATAAAATTTACAACAGATTCCGGAAACAACTCCTCGACTTTCTCCGAAACTCCGGGCAACTTATAGAGATTGAAGAGACCCATTTCCACCTCTTCACTGCAATATTCGGCAGCGGTCCTGCATTTTTGCTTAAACTTCTTGATATTCAGAAACCAAAAATAATGGAGCTGGGCATCCCCGAACCCCAGGTTAACATTATGCTTGCAGGCCTTATGGAGGGAACGGCAGATTACTATCGCAGTAAATGCAACAGTTGTACAATTGAGGAGCTGATATCAAAGATTGCAAGTGAAGGAGGAACCACACAGGCAGGGCTTAAATA
>CAZPFI010000155.1:0-3497 GCA_964585795.1 uncultured Muribaculaceae bacterium
GTCTCGATTATTGTGTTGTTTGGGTTCTCAATTTTTTTGAGCAGAAACAATTTATAGCATTGCCAAATGGCAGCACTAACAAAAATAATAAGCATTAAAAAGAGCGTCTCTCTGCTATACACATCAACAGGTGTCAGATGTAAAAACATAACAACAAATAGAGAGAAGATAACGGAGAATACAAGGAACATATACTCAAATCGTTCCAGTTTATTAAGTGAAGAGCGTGTGTTTTTATTTAACATATTGATGAGTATTTGGCGGTTTAATATATCTTGTCTTTCCAATCTGTCGGAAAGTTGTTTCCAGTTTCTTTTTATTTCGTCGAGTTCCATGGTGTTATAATTTAATGTGTTAAGAGATATTTGATGCCGACATTTCTCTCAATTTTTCCTTAATACGGAAAAGTTTCGTCGCTACATTGGTTTTTGTAATACCAATTATCTGTGCTATTTCGTCATATGATTTCTCTTCTATGTAAAGTAGTACAATTGCCTTTTCTATTCCGGAGAGCTTGTTGATTAAAGAGTATAACTCCTTTATCCTGGAGACATCACTCTCTTCTGCTACCATATCAAGATTGCCTGTCAGCAATAGGGTATCCGGTCTCGATCGCTCTTTTCTAAAGTAACTTATACATGTGTTAAGTGCAACCCTGTAAACCCAGGTTTGAATTTTGCACTCGCCTCTAAAACGGGGAAACCCTTTCCAAAGGTTTATCACAACCTCCTGAAATAGATCGTTGTGACTTTCGGAGTCTTTTGAGTAGAGCAGACAGACCTTGTATATGATACCCTTACAACTACCAATAAAATCTGCAAACTCTCTCTCTGATGATGTCATAATATTAAGATTTTACTTTCTAAACACATTAGTCGGGAAAGTTGTCAAAAAATTACAGAAAGCAGATGAAAGAGGCAAAAAAAATAAAAATCAGATAAAATTGGTTAATATATAATAAGATAACAGAATTACCCTTTTGAGTTTAAGCGGGCTTATTTTATCTGCAGTGTCAGTGGGTTTGTGATAATCGGAGTGCAGTTCTGTCTCCATCCAGGCAATAAAAGGAGTGTTTAATGCTGAGAACGGTGCATAATCAGATCCTCCCTTACCATCTCCGGTTCTCTCTTCATAAACAATATCCAGCCATTTATCATCATTTTTGGCCGCCAGTAAATAACTCTGTTCACAGATAGTTCTCAGCTGAGGGAAGTTATTATTCCAGGCAAAACAGACCTCAGGGAATTCATCTCCCTGTCTGGTTCTGCCTACCATGTCGAAATTCATATAGAGTGATATGCGTTGAGGTTTGTAGAAATTGGATACAAAGTAGCGTGAACCGGTAATCTTTCTCTCTTCACAATCCCATAAAGTAAAAATAATTGTGGCAGATGGTTTGACTCCCCGGGCTGACTGCATTTTTGCCAGAGAGAGCACTGCCGATACTCCACTCATGTTATCATCTGCACCATTATAAATTTCACCCTCCCTTATACCAAGGCCATCGTAGTGAGCGCCAACTATAATAATATTGTTTGTGTCGGCACCCTCAATCTTTACATGTATGTTTGATACATCTTTACCTGCAATTTCACAGTGAAAATTCTCTCTTACAGGGTTATATCCCATCTGTATTATAACAGAGTCGAGATAAGCGGCAGCAGCAATTCCGCCGGCAGTACCCGTCTCTCTCCCTTCATACTTGTCCGAAGAGAGTGTGGTAATCCACTCCATCACCTCTGACATGTCAAGTGCTGCGACACCCTTCTGTACAGGATCTTTGGAAGAGCAGGAGAAGAGAAAAATTAAAAGAGCCAGAACTGTGATGATATTGGCAGGTCTCATAAATAGTAAAAAAAAGATTGATTTTTATAAATGATAATGCTAAAGCTTAAGTTTTGATTTTAAATGTGCAGGAATGGCCTCTTTATGAACCATAATGTAAACAGTTTTGGCTTTCATGTAATTCTCCGACAAATAATTATACCCTCCGAACCGGTTAATTTCGGGTTTCCACGAATTTTTTACAATGTAGTAGTTTGTACCAAACTGATCTTTTGCCTTACCTATAAGGTGCATTAAATGATCGTCTGTGGTAACGAAGGTTTCAAAACCTTTTTGCCTGCTATCCTGGCAAACAGGATCTTCGTGGTAGATCTTTGTAAAAGAGAGCTCTCTTCCTGCTTCACTGTCCAGCTCCTCTTTTGTGGCATTAACTGCTATACCCACTCTGTCGGAATAACTCTTCTCACTCATATCACCTCCCCAGCATACAGTATGTCCGTTATTAAGAGCGTAGTCAATCACCTCCATATACTCTGGCAGCGGCAAATTGTAAAACCTGCCGGAATCCCAGTTATCAGGTATTTCAAGTACAAACTTTTCATAAAAGGGATGGTGGCTGAAACTGGTAAACTCTACATAATCGTCGGGGTTTATTCCAAGTGAACTGAAAAAGGTGATTGGAGTATATGTTTTGCCTCTGTAATCAAATTTCTCAGGAACGGGGCCAAGAAAAATATCCAGCAGATTGTCTATAAGAGTTTGGTACTGAGGACTTCTGTTTTTAAGATTAACCGCCACACCTGCAATTGCTTTAACAAACTGGTTTAACTCTTTATGGTTATGTGTTGGAGAGTTGTAGTTAATGCCATTGTAAACCTCTTCCGGAACCATCCCGAACTCTTTGACCACATTAATTACCATATGAGAGAGACTTCCCTCTTCGAGGTTACCTCTGCCTGCTTTAAGATAGTTGTCCTTTAGCCGGTTTTTGTAGTTATATCTTACTGTAAACATCTCAGACAGGTCGTGCTCGCCTTTACCCAAACGCAGCAGTTCGGATTCGAAAAAAGAGGTGGTTGTAAAAGACCAGCATGTACCTGTGACAGCTTGATTTTTAACCGGAGTAGAAGGATGTCTGAGGATTGTCCCGAATTTGTAAGCTATACCGCTATTTTGCTCCTGTTGGGCAAAGCAGTTTACAGAAAGCAGAAGACTTACTGTGATGATTATAAAATTCTTCATGTTAATTTAGTTTGTTTTCAAAGATAACAATTTATAATGTTACGGGAATTTATTAAATTGCCGTCAAAAAAATGACAGATCTTAAAGCCGAACAACAAAAAACACTTGCTTCACCAAGAATGAAGTACAGTTTAGCAGCTAAATTCTTTTTTATCTCAATGGATCTGGTAACAGGGCGTAGAAACTCACTGACAAAAGCAGCTCTTCTTGAAATCCTTGCCTCTGTACCATACAGAGAGTGGGAAATCAGGAAGTATAAACAGATTACCAGAGCTTTTCGTAACCTTAATAAGGTTAAGAGAGCCGAAGAGATAATCGAGTGGGGCAGACATGCTCAGGATAATGAGTACGACCACCTTCAGGTAATTTACGAAAAGATGAAGGAAGATGGCATAAAGGAGAGGTGGTACCTGCATCCTGCAATTACATTTTTTATTGTACTTTTTTATGTGATTATCTCAAAAATTGCA
>CAZPFI010000156.1:0-3387 GCA_964585795.1 uncultured Muribaculaceae bacterium
CAAGGCGTGTAGCCGGAAACACCGGAGGTGGATACTATGACTCTTCGCGTGCTCTGAAAAAAGGTGACTACCTGCGACTAAAAAACATGACTGTTTCATACAACCTGCCTGGCAGACTATGTAGCCGGGCAGGTATAACAAATGCACGGGTTTATGTTGCAGGTAACAACCTTTTAACTTTTACCGGTCTTGATTTCGACCCTGAAGTTCAATCTAACGGATACTACAACTTTACGTTTCCTGCTCTGAGAAATGTAACAGTTGGTGTAGAAATATCACTTTAACCTATAAAACTAAGAAAAATGAAAAAATATATTCAATACATTTTGGTTGTCCCAATAGTGATATTGCTATTATCTTCCTGTGAAGATTTTCTGGACACCAAACCGACAAATGTTGTTGTTGCGGAAACAGCAATGACAACTCTTTACGACGCCGGAATTGCTGTGAATGGTTTATATGTAAACATGAAGTGGCAAGACTACTACGGCACCCAGATGCAGCTTATGGGCGACCAAAGGGGCGACAACATTCAACCCAGAACTATGTCAACCGGATGGGTACAGATTTACACTCTGGGATATGAGTCAGAAGCCAACACCTATTTTAATATGTGGAGTAAGTGCTACCAGACAATCATGAGGTGTAATACACTGATTGCCAATATAGATAAACTTAATGTGAGTACAGCATCCGACATTGCCAAGAAAAACGACTATCTGGGACAAGCTTATGCTGTAAGGGCTCTGGTCTATTTTGACCTTGCAAGACTGTATGGCTACCCCTTTATGAAAGACAACGGAGCCTCACTTGGAGCAGTTCTCATTACCGAGATAACCTCTCCTTCCGAATCTAAAAAACCGAGAAGTACAGTCGCTCAAACATATTCACTAATTCTTAGTGATTTAGATACTGCTCTGCCACTTTTGTCAAAAGCTAAAAATACCGGCCATTTTAACTATTGGGCAGCTAAACTATTACAGGCAAGAGTGTTTTTATACAAAGGAGACTGGAATAATGCCTACAATGCAGCCAAAGAGGTTATCGATCAATCACCATATATGCTGGCTACCCGCGACGAATATGTTGAGTACTGGAAACTGGCCGGTGCATCCGAAACACTTCTTGAACTATTTGTTTCACCACAATCAGGAATAGACTCAGACGGAGGATATGTATCTATGTGGCATAACCTATGGCACGGTAGTCCTTCGGCAGGAGCATCGCTGATACCTACTGTTAACTGGATTAATCTTATTGAAAGTGAGCCGGGTGATGTAAGGGCGCAGTTTGTCAGATACGACTCGCAGTACGACCCCGGGAAAGCATGGCTATCAAAATTCCCAGGCAATAATGGAGCAAATTTCCGACTTAACAATCCAAAATTACTTCGTTTATCAGAAGCATATCTGATTGCAGCCGAAGGTGCTCTTAAAGGGTCGGCAGGAACCGCAGTCGCCAGTGGATACCTTAACGCTATTCGTAAGAGAGCAAATCCAAGTGTTGCAGATGTTACTGCAACAGACGATCTTATCCAGACAGAGAGAAGAAAAGAGTTTATAGGTGAGGGGCACCGTTTCTTCGACCAAATGCGACTTGGACGCAGTATCACCAGAGTCGACGGCGATGGTCATAACTTTGCCGTATCGGCAGGCTCTCCTGAAACAATTACCTGGGATTACTTTAAGGTAGTTCTTCCAATATCTCACACAGAGAGAAAAACATACACCGAGCTTCAGCAAAACCCCGGATACACCGAATAATCTGTTAACAAATACATTCCAAAGCGGGGGCTTACTGCCCCCGCTTTTTTATTATCTTTGTTTTGATGAACTTACGATACCTAAAAACAGTCGGAATAGACGGATTTATACTTGCTCTTACAGGGGCAATTCTGCTTGCATATATATGGCCGGCTCCGGGAATCCCTGATAGTCCTCTCAAATTGCACAAAGTGGCAGGATACGGCGTTTCTCTTATCTTTTTCTTTTATGGTCTTAAACTGAGCCCCATCCAACTTAAACAAGGCCTCTCCAACTGGAAACTTCATATTGTTATTCAGGTAATTACTTTTATAGTTTTCCCGGCTCTGATTATACTCTTCCGCAAATTTGCAGGAGGGTCCTCCGAGTCGCTTCTGTGGACGGGGACTTTTTTTATGGCCACCCTCCCATCTACGGTATCGTCATCGGTTGTAATGGTGTCAATTGCAAATGGTAATGTTCCCGCTGCAATATTTAACGCTTCTCTATCAAGCTTATTAGGGGTAATTATTACACCGCTTTGGATGGGTGTAGTCATCACAACCGGGACGCATACACCCGACATAGGTGAGTCAATAATCAAACTATCGTTTCAGGTTTTGCTTCCGGTAATGCTCGGAGTTCTTCTACATCCTAAATTTGGATCTATCGCAGCCAGAAATCGGCATAACCTTAAACTTTTCGATCAAACAGTGATTCTTCTCATTGTTTATGTCTCTTTTTGTGAATCTTTTGCAAACAAGATGTTTAGCGGCTACTCTTTCTTTAGCATTCTACTCCTTTGTCTTGCAATGACAGCTCTATTTTTTCTTATTTACAGCGTTACATCATTAACCGGTAAATTGTTAAAGTTCAGAAAAGATGATTACATAACCGCAGTTTTTTGCGGGTCAAAAAAATCACTTGTTCATGGAACCGTTATGGCAAAAGTTCTTTTTCCACAGATGACCGGATTAGGAGTAATACTCCTTCCACTAATGATATTTCACACACTTCAGCTTATTGCCTCCAGCATACTGGCTCAGCGATTCAGCCGTTGAAGCGCGAAAACCATTGTAGAGCAGGTAATCTCCGATTTAAGATTGTCGTACTCTTGTCTCTGAATTACTTTATAATTTTGAAAGAGTTCTGCCTTATCCGGGTGTATTGCAATAAGCTGGTCGCATCTTTTACAGATATTACTATACTCAGTGTCGTAATTTTGCACTTGACAATCATTAGCAGCACCTGCAATCTCGTCAATTATCTCCATCCCTGCAAGCTTAACCTGCTTTAAAAGCTCATCTTTTCGCATAACCAGAGGATGTTCGAAATCATTCTCTCCCTGAATATACCCATCGTCAATTATAATAATTCCAAAATCGGACAAACAGCTTTTAAGTGCTGTAAGTGTCTGGTAATAATCTCCGAAAACCGGCCCGACAGACCCTAAAATGATAATGTCGTACTTTGGAATATTCTTAATAACATCTCTTACATCTCCAATTTCAAAGTGGCACAGATTTTCAACTTTGTACTCTTTAGCCTTTTCATTAGCAACAGAGATAAACTCCGGAATAGCATCGACACCAAAGCAACTGTGCCCGAGCTTCTCTGCAATTTTTACCGACACGGCCCCTTTGCC
>CAZPFI010000157.1:0-3331 GCA_964585795.1 uncultured Muribaculaceae bacterium
GAAGGAGCTCTGCTCTCTATGAGTTACAAGGCCGGATTAAAAGATTTTAACCCTGAAAGGATAGACACCATCCCTTTTGAGTCGGAACACAAATACACCGCATCGCTTAACAGGGTAGACAACCAGATGATAGTTTTCTTATCCGGAGCACCTGAGAGAATCCTCGACCTTTGCAGCAAACAGATGACAGCTGAAGGGAGCGAAGAGATTGATCCAAAGTACTGGGAGTCAAAAATTGAAGAGGCAGCAGCACTGGGGCAAAGGGTTCTGGGACTTGCTTACAAACCTGTTGACAGCAACAAGAACTCCTTAGTGAAAGAGGAGCTCGAAAAAGAGAAAATATTTTTAGGTATTGTAGGGATAATAGACCCTCCGCGAGACGAAGCAATAGAGGCGATCAAAGAGTGTAAGAGCGCCGGAGTACATGTAAAAATGATTACAGGCGACCATGCAATAACGGCAACAGCTATCGGGAAAGAGATTAGTATCGGCGACGGGCAAAAATCTATAACCGGAAAAGAGCTGGAGCAAATGAGCGATCAGGAGATTCGTGATATTGTAAGTGATCACGACATATACGCACGAACAAGTCCCGAGCACAAACTACGGCTTGTTCAGGCACTGCAGGAGAACGGTTATCTGTGCGCTATGACAGGCGACGGGGTAAACGATGCACCTGCCCTGAAAAGGGCCAACATCGGAATTGCGATGGGTATAAAAGGGACTGAGGTATCTAAAGATGCAGCTGAAATGGTTTTGGCCGACGACAACTTTGCTACTATAGTAAACGCCATTGAAGAGGGTCGTACAGTGTACGATAATATTCGCAAAGCGCTTCTCTTTATACTACCCACAAACGGAGCCGAAGCTCTGGTGCTGATGTCGGCTATTCTGCTTGGCACAGTAATGCCAATAACCCCGGCTCAAATTCTTTGGGTAAACATGGTAACGGCAGTTACGCTTGCACTATCCCTCTCCTTTGAACCTATGGAGACCAATGTTATGGAGCGGCCACCAAGAGGTGCCGGGGAGTCTATTCTCGGCAAACTATTTATGTGGCGAATAGCATTTGTTTCTGTAATTATCGGAGCGTTTACCCTTGGCGTATTCACTCTTCTCAGATATAAAGGCATTGACGATATTACAGCACGCACCATTGCAGTAAACACCCTTGTAGCCGGACAACTATTTTATCTTTTTAACTGCAGAAAAATTGAACTACCTGTGTTGGGCAAAGGTTTTTTCAATAATCAGTATGCATTCTGGGCTGCCGGAGCATTGCTTATATTGCAAATGGGATTTGTTTATCTGCCTTTTATGAATACTTTTTTCGAAACCAGCTCTTTCCCCGTTAACTATTGGCTCTACCCTGTTGCTGCAGGAACAATGGTTTTTATTTTGGTTGAAATCGAAAAGTTTATAATACTAAAACTAAAGAAATGAAAAAAGAAGTACATCAATCTGCCCCATCGGGAGCAGTTTACGGATTGGGTTTTATTGGAGCCGCAATCTACTTTATCAGCGCAGCAACCAGCTTTTGGACAGGAGCACTTGGGCTTCTCAAAGCAATCGTGTGGCCTGCTTTTTTGGTTTACGAACTGCTTAAATACCTTGGAGCATAAACTGTAACCGGCTTATGACAGATCAAGACCAAAGGAGAGTTCTTTATGTATACTCTCTTTACACCGACGAAAGCAAAAACACCTATTTGCAATACACCGCCGCCTGTGCTCTTATTTATCATTTGTCTCAAAAAGGCTTTTTCGACTACAATCTGAACGAACTCCTTGTTTACGACTACAAAGAGGAGAGACGCTATATCTGGGAGTCAAAAAAGTTTATGACAGACATCAATATTCTTCGTGATCAGCAGCTTCTGCTAAGGGCAAGGTCCCGCAGCAAAACCTCTCACGATGTTAACGCACACCAATGCTCAATCCCCGGACACCAATACATTCAAAACTTAATCGAAAGCTGTCCGGAGTGCAAAGAGGCTTTCGCCCTTATTAAAAAAGAGCTTACCTGCGAAACCGGAGTGCTCAAAACAATCAAACTCACAAGTTACGGACCGCTACTTGTTTGTCGTACCAGTACAGAACTAATCAAGGGGTTTCTCAAATGCTTTATGGAATGCTCCGAAAACCGGAATGTAATTCCCGACCATAATCCATTTTTTATTTAAACAGTAACCGATATGAGTACACACACATTCATCTCTCCAAAGCTTGTTGTTTGCGAATGGATTCCTATGGGGGCTAATAATTTAATTTCCCTGAACAGACATCTGGGATCGCACAAAAAGTACTCTGCCCCCACTGCGTTTGGGATGAAAGGAGAGGTTCTCAACTTAGATAACGGAACATTTAAAATGGAGAGTTCCGGTTGCTTTCTTCAACCTGTAGACTTTGCCTTTTCAGACTTCTTAAAGGCAACTCTTAAAAATCACTACTCCGACACCAACGCTAAAGGACTCGAAATTGATAAAGAGGGTGCCTGTATGATAGGGCTCGATTTCGGGCAAGATATTCCTATTGCAAAACTCAAGGATATTATCGGGGTTGTAGAGTCTGATTTTGCATCACAATTTTTACCGGTACTAACAGAGAATCAGCTTTCGTTATTAAAATGCTCCTACGGAACCACCTGCGAAAAAAAATTGTGCGAATCGCTCTCTTCGTATGCAATGGTAATCACAAAAAGCGTAGGAGTAAATATCGAATCAACAGACACTTTCTTACAAAACGACCAAACCAAAAACTTACTCACACCCGTAACAGACTGGATAATAGATCATTTTAGCAGCAACGGCTGCCATGTTTTTATAGGCATAAAAGCCCTTGTTTGCGTCGGAGAGCCGGACGAAAAGCTTAGAGAATTACTTAAAGAGCTTATTTTCATTAATACAATGTTCAATGTCTCACTCAAACTGCATGCAACAATGTGGTCGAGCATGAAATCGTTGATGATTATGGGGCAAAAGATACCCAACAGCAATTACAAAGATCTCAAAGTATTCAACTTCGATTTAGCCAATTTGCAAAATGAGTTTTCCAAGCAAAAAATTGTATGTGAGCAAATCAAAAGGAGTATACAGTCGAAACTGAAAGCATTTACACAAAACAACGACACAAACACACTTTGGTTTAATAAACTCCAAAATGCATACGAAAAAGAGCTGGAAAAATCAGAAGACCGAAATGTATTAATAGACCAAATGACAATAGACATTCAAGGGCTCCGTGATCAGCTTCAACAACGAATGTCCCTGATAATGACCAAAAACGGACAGCGATTAAACATGATTCTGCTGGTGCTAACCATTTTCTCAGTT
>CAZPFI010000158.1:0-3297 GCA_964585795.1 uncultured Muribaculaceae bacterium
TGAGTGATATGACGGCACTTTTAATAAACATTCCCAGGAAAATCATCCCGGCCATTATAAACAGGCCAGTGAAGAGACTCTTGTATGTATGATTACTTCCCATTTTTAACTAAATTTGTGTTTCAAATTTTTTGCAAATATCAAGCCATGAAAACTAAACTAAAACTATTTACAGCGTTGTTTCTGACTCTTTTTCTTTCAATTGGAGCGTTCTCACAGGACAACTCAAAACTTAGGATTGTAAGAGGTAAAACCGACACCGTTTTAACTCCGAATCACTTCATTGTAGGGGTTGCTGCTCCCGGTTCGGCAGTTTATATCAATAATCAAAATGTTAAACAATACTCAACCGGTTCTTTTGGGACTGAACTTACCCTTATTGAAGGGGATAACTCAATCAATGTCAAAGTAGTCAGAGGCACGATTGAGGAGGTGGAAAACTTCAGGGTCTTTTATAAAAGAGTTCAACCACAACCCCGTTCAGAACCTATAACCGACTTCTCTAACCTTGTAGTTAAAACAAAAAAGGGTGCTTATCTTAACTACGGTGCCGGAGAGGACCGGCTGGGCGGTGCAAAGATAAACTTTTTAGCTGAGGGAATCAAACTGGAGGTTGCAGATTCGGTTAGAAACTTGTATAAAGTTAAGCTTTCGGAGCAGGGATATGCATTCATTCCAAAAGCACTTACCGAAAAAATGGAAGCGGGGGTAAGGCCACCTTTCTCTCTAACCGGTTCGTGGAGTGTCTCAAATGCGGGTAAAGTTGACAGAGTGAGAGTATCTCTACAGGAGAGACAACCCTATATTATTTACAGAGAGGCAGACCCAAACAGGATTATTGTAGAGATACACGGTGCTGCCTGCAACTCAAACTGGATAACCCAATACCTTGATTTAAAAGCGATTGATTTCGTCCACTTCAGGCAAACTTCTCCTGATGTTTTTAGCGTAATAATCCAGCTTAAAGAAAAATACAGCTGGGGCTACAGTGTAGACTATGCCGGAACCTCTCTGGATATTACTGTTAAACACTCTCCAAACCCTACGCTTAAAGGGATGGTTATTGGGGTAGATGCCGGTCACGGTGGTTCGAATCCGGGCGCAATCAGTCCGGCAGGTCACAGGGAAAAAGACCTGAATATTGCCATGGCATATATGTTAAAGGCAGAGCTTGAAAAGCGCGGGGCAAAAGTGGTTATGAGCAGAAATGAAGACGAAGAGCTGACCATGCAGGATAGAGTGGATATTTTTAAAAATGCAAACATAGATCTTTTGGTTTCCATCCATTGCAATGCCGGAGGCAATCCGTTAAAAGAGATGGGCACAAGTACCTACTACCGTCATATTGAATACAGACCGCTCGCGGAGACCATACTGAAAAGACTTCTGGAACTTGATGTGATTAATTTCGGCCTGGTGGGTAATTTCAACTTCTCTTTAAATGCTCCTACCGAGTTCCCCTCTGTTCTTGTAGAGACACTTTTTATGAGTTCGTTGCCTGAAGAGGAGAAGCTGATAGATCCAAAATTCCAGCGTGATATGATGATAAAGGTGGCCAGAGGACTGGAGGACTACCTCACTGCCGTAAGGAGGTCGCTCAGGTAGCAGCTAAGTCGCACAATATGTCTAATGAGTTTTAAATTATTATCGAGGTTCAAACCTACCGGAGATCAGCCGGAGGCGATAGAGCAGCTTATAACTCATCTTAACCAGGGGGTTGATGCCGTTACTCTTTTGGGAGTCACCGGTTCGGGAAAGACCTTTACCATGGCTAATGTAATAGAGAAGCTGCAGCGGCCTGCCCTTATACTAAGTCATAATAAGACTCTTGCTGCTCAACTTTATGGTGAATTCAAATCATTTTTTCCGGAGAATGCTGTTGAGTATTTTGTCTCATATTACGACTATTATCAACCAGAGGCATATATGCCTGTAACCGATACTTATATAGAGAAAGATCTTAGTATTAACGATGAAATTGAAAAACTAAGGCTATCTGCTTCAAGTGCTTTACTTTCGGGGAGGAGAGATGTTATAGTTATATCAAGTGTTTCCTGTCTTTACGGGATAGGCAATCCGGAAGATTTTCACAGTAATACAATAGTTATTAAAAGAGGTGACAAACTTTCGAGGAGCCGGCTGTTATATTCTCTGGTTGATAGCCTCTACTCCAGGAACGAGAATGAATTCAAAAGGGGAGTCTTTAGGGTTAAAGGTGATACAGTGGATATTTATCCGGCATATGCCGATTCAGCCGTAAGAGTTATTTTTTTTGGAGACGAAGCTGAAAGTATTGAACTTTTTGAACCTCTTACCGGAGCACACATACAGGATATGAATGAAATATCCATTTATCCGGCAAATATATTTGTTACAACAAAGGAGAGAACTAAGACGGCAATTTTCCAGATACAGGAGGATATGTTGAAACAGTATAATTTCTTTTGTGAAATTGGAAAGTTCACAGAGGCAAAAAGATTAAAACAGAGGGTTGAGTACGATCTGGAAATGATTAAGGAGATAGGTTATTGTCCTGGTATTGAGAACTATTCAAGGTATTTCGACGGCAGAGCCGCGGGTATGAGGCCATTCTGTCTCATTGATTATTTCCCCGGGGACTTTATTACATTTATTGATGAAAGTCATGTAACCGTACCTCAGATAAGAGCTATGTACGGAGGAGACAGATCGAGGAAAGAGACACTTATTGAATTTGGTTTCAGATTGCCGGCAGCAGCAGATAACAGACCACTTAAATTTGAAGAATTTGAGACTATTACAGGCCAAAGGGTTTTTGTAAGTGCTACTCCCGCTGATTATGAACTAATGGTTTCGCAAGGGCTTATAGTTGAGCAGGTTGTAAGACCAACGGGGCTGCTTGACCCACCAATTGAGGTAAGACCGACAAAGGGTCAGATTGACGATCTTCTGGAAGAGATAAGAGTGAGGTCATCAAAAGACGAGCGGATACTTGTTACAACTCTTACTAAAAGGATGGCGGAGGAGCTGGATAAATATCTGACAAAAATTGACATAAGGTGCCGTTATATCCACTCCGATGTGGATACTCTGGAAAGAATAGAAATACTAGAAGATTTTCAGGCCGGCAGATTTGATGTTCTTGTAGGAGTAAATCTGCTGCGCGAGGGTTTAGATTTGCCTCAGGTATCATTGGTTGCAATATTGGATGCAGACAAAGAGGGTTTTTTGCGTTCGGCCCGTTCACTTACACAGACAGCCGGCAGGGCTGCAAGAAATGTGGAGGGTAAGGTAATTATGTATGCAGATACAATTACC
>CAZPFI010000159.1:0-326 GCA_964585795.1 uncultured Muribaculaceae bacterium
AAGAGATTTATAAAAAAGAGAAGCCACTTAAATTGGATACACTTGCAAGGTTTTTTAAAGATCTACTTCAAAAATCGGAAATTGAATCTGGTTTTAAACTTACATATACAAGCCCTGATACCTCTGTTACATTAGACTTGATGGGAAATCATAAGAGGTTTATTCTTTTTAATCCCTCATTTATACTTTCTACACCTAAGTCTGCCACTGCACTTAATAAACTTCTCATTGCTTGTTCATTAAATAATTGATAGCTTATGCCTAATTCTTCTTTTGTTAACGCGCGTGTGCCCGTTCCTACAAGTTGATTTGCTAAATTACTTAAT
>CAZPFI010000159.1:336-3262 GCA_964585795.1 uncultured Muribaculaceae bacterium
AAATTACTATTCCACTCACCGGCTCTAAAGATTTAATTGTTACAGCAGAAATTTTCTACCCCCGGTCGGTATTTAAAGGAGATCTGCTGACTATTCTGATAATCTCTCTGATTGTAACAATTTTCATTCTATTCAGCATTGTAATGCAGACACGGATGCTTTACAAACAGGTATCTCTGGCAAAGGTAAAGGAGAATATCACACACTTCCTTACCCATGAGCTCCGCTCTCCTTTACAATCATCAATTACCAATCTGGAGGTGGGAGAGATTTCACAGGGTGATAATTCCAAATATTTTCTCGGTAAAGCCAAAGAGCAGCTATACTTCCTGAATGGTCTTATCGAAAATATCCTTGACATAAATAAATTTGAGAAGAGGCAGGCCCCTCTCAGGAAGATGCAGTTTGATATAAATGAAGCCATTGAGCCACATATTATAAGACATAATGTTGATGCAAAAAAGACAGTAAAACTCTCTGCAGAGGTTATGGAAGGTTGTGAGCTTTTCTATGGAGATAAACTGCATATTACAAATGCAATAGGTAACCTGGTTGATAATGCTATCAAATACTCCGACGATCCTGTTATTATTAAGATTGCTGTTAAATGCAGCGACAAATATTTCAATATATCGGTAGAAGACAACGGAATTGGAATTCCTAAAGAGGAGCAGTCAAAGGTATTTGAAAAGTTCTATCGTATAGGCAAAAAAGAGTATTCTCAGAAAGGAAAAGGTTTCGGCCTTGGCCTTACCTATGTAATGTGGGTGGTTAAGGCACATAAAGGAAAAATATCGCTTGAAAGTGAAGTTGGTAAGGGAAGTAAATTTATATTATCATTAAAAAATGAACGAGGTGTCAAAGAGGATATTATTAGCTGACGACGAGGTCAATTTCGGTTATGCAATGAGTGAGTTTCTTAAGATAAGCGGTTACGAAGTTGAATTTGTAAATGATGGAAAAACCGCTTTTGAGAGGTATAACACTTTTCATCCCGATCTTCTGCTTTTTGATGTAAATATGCCGGAGATAGACGGATTTGAACTTGCAAGGATGATAAGGAATACCGATAAGAACATTCCAATAATATTTATCACTTCCATTAGCGACGACAGCAGTGTAGCAAACGGTTTTGAGATTGGATGCAGCGATTATCTCAAAAAACCATTCGGGCTTAAAGAGCTTTTGATAAGGGTGCAAAAATGCCTTTTGGTCTCTACCAAAAATAACGATATCTATACTCTCGGCACCCTTAACTACTCACCTGAAGAGAGATGCCTGGTAGAGCAGGATGGCGGCACAATAATCCTCTCTGCATTTGAGAACAAACTTCTACAGATTCTTTGTCAGAATTTTAACCAGATTTGTAAAAACAACGACCTCACCTCCAATATCTGGGGGGATAAGGATGTTGACGCAAAAAAATCTCTCGAGGCACTGGCTTCTCATGTAAGAAAAAAGCTCTCCTCAACCCTATTGGTAATAGAGAACATCCGTGGTGTCGGTTATCGACTCAGGAGAGAGGAGTAAACTATTTCACTCTTTTACCCCAAACAGGAAGAATAAACACAATCCCAACTATTGAGAATAGCAGTCCCCCCATTGTTCCTACAGCAAAAGAGAACCAGAAAACCTCGCCTTTACCATCAATTAAAAAAGGTGTAAGCCCCAGAATTGTTGAAATTATTGTTAACAGAATAGGTATTATCTTATGGTTATATGCCTTTATGTAAAGATTAACCACACTCCTCTCATCATGTATGCTCCTCTCCCTTTTAAGTAAGTTATACTGATTAACAACATAAATTCCTGCATTTACCGAAATGCCGCTCAACATTATCAACGCGGCAAGCCCTCCCTGGTCGAAATTGAATCCTGTGAAGTGGAATGTCAGGAAAAGGCCTATAAATGAGAATGGGATAAGCAGAATAATCATCAATGGCTGTGTCAAAGATTCAAACAGCACAGAACAGATGAGGAAAATAATGGATATAACAACTATAAGTAACCAAAAGTACTTTGGGGAGTCGAAACTCCATCCCGATGCGCTTGTATCTGCTCGGAATCCTATTGGGAGCACCTCTTTGTTAAGACGATCTGCCTCCCTTTGAGTAACTCTCCTAGCAAGCTCCATAGTTCCAATAAAATCGAAAGCCACAACAAGCATATACTGCTGATTTCTTTTAAAGATAGAGTTACCGGTTCTTCTCATGTCAATTTTACCAATATCAGAGAATTTTACCTTTTTCCCACCTATGTCCAGATACTCATTTCTCAGATTCCATACATCAAACTCTGTGTTGCCGGATGATACCAGCTTCATCTGAACCATTTCGTCTCCCGACAAAGTAAGTGTACCCAAATCTGCCTGAGCCAGTTTTCTGCTAAGTGAAGAGAAGGCATCCTGTGGTGAAATTTTCATTACAGCCATCTTCTCTCTGTCGAAATCAATAAAGTATTCACTCATGGAAATCTCCGACCCAAATCCAACACTCCCGTAAATCTCCGGTTCACTTACACGCTGGTTAAGAAGCAGCGACTTTGCAGCGTTATCACAATACCTGTACAACATATCATAGTTGTAGCCGTAAATTGTTATTCTGTTGGATTTATATGATCTGCTTCCTACAAAATTACTGAAATTATTGTCGTCAATACCGTATACACCCCAGTTTGCCCCTCCAAAATCACTGGCTTTGGATATTACTTCACTTTTAAGAAAGGAGGGAAATGCTGTATGCTCGTACTCATCCTTAAATGTTACAGATATTGATGCATTTTTGTAGGAGCTTATGTTGGTACGGAATAACTCAATCTGATTAAACTGAGTTAAAAAATTCTCCATATGAACAACAATTTCGTTAAGTTGCTGAACGGTACACCCATCCGGCAGAGATGCATTGATTGTGAGTTGCATTTTATCCGG
>CAZPFI010000160.1:0-3256 GCA_964585795.1 uncultured Muribaculaceae bacterium
GGTTATTAACGATAGAAACCGCTACAACATCAACCACGACTATCGCAATTATAATTTCAGAGTGAGAGAGATAAAGGTTAAACCGGGAAGACACGATGTTAAGATATACCACAGAGGACGCCTGATAAATCAGCGAAGAGTTAATATAACTCCCGGACGTACTATTCGTATCTCTTTGTAATTTTCATTATAAAGAGAAAAGCCAAAGTAAGAGCAATAATCACAAAACCCGGCTCTGCATATTGGATTCCCGCCAGCCAAACAACAAACAAAACTATTAGTGATACAAGAGAGAGTACCGAGAGTGCTCTCTCTGTTTTTCTCCACTTTTTTAATGAGCTCAAAACCAAGAGCAAAAGAACAGGATTGCACCAGAGCAAATTGAAGTTTCTGTATAGTTCTCTATGCTCAGTTATTGAAATTATTACCGACAATACTATTCCTAAAACAGCAACAGTCCCTATATAGAGATTATCTGCCACAGCATATTTTTGCCACTTAAAGTGCACTAAAAACATTATCAGAGAGAGTAGCATCAAAATCACAATAGGTGACAATACAACTGTAACAAGAGATTTTTTTTCGGCATAACTAAAGGGGAGGATAACTGTTTCGGCATCTACCAAAGGAACCTTACCGTTATAAACACCTGCCGTTATATCAAACAGATTATCCGGCAGAAACATGGTTTGATACAAATCAATCTCTCTGTCGAGTGTTGACCCAAGAATGAGGTTTATCCCAAATTTTGTCCACCCCGATATATATGAATTAATCAACTCTCTGTCAGTTGTTGATGCAGCGGTAGATTTTAACTCATCAGTTACTCCCAGGCAAGGATAAATAAGGTCGCGGAGTTCCGATGTGCAATTTTTGTACAAAAAGCTGTAAAAGTAATACCTGTTCTGTGGCAGATATAGAAATTCCAGGCGATCGATAATAGAGGCTACCTGATTCTCGGTTAAATTCAGAGACTGCTCCACAACCCCACGACCCTCCCATTCATACTGAGCAATAAAATCAGACATAGACTGAATTCCAAGCATATACTGCAGGCGTCCTCTGATAAATTTTGAATAAAAATTGGGTGTATTGAAATCGAAAAGACCAAAATTAAAAACAATATCTATCCCATTTTCGGGGTAAACTACTCGCAGAGCACTGTGTCCGAAAGTAGAATAAAGTTCATCACCCGTTTCGCAAGTGAGCAGAGAAAGTCTGGGAACCTCTGTTTCACCTTTTACTGGAGAGAGAAACAAAAGAAAAAGTATAATAAAACCAAGTTTTTTTATCATCTCTTTTACCGTGTTTTAATAAATCCCGGTGCGCGACGGTGTCCTGTCCCCTGTTCAAATGAGTAAGCGGTCTCTATTAATATCGGCTCACTCCATGCGCGACCAAACATTGAGACACCAACAGGTAAATTGTCGATAAAGCCCATTGGAACCGATATGTTTGGATACCCGGATATTGCCGCATACGAAGAGCTGCTCCCTTTAAAATTATCTCCGTTCGTAAGGTCCGTTTTCCAGGCAGGAGATCCTGTCGGAGCAATAAGAACATCCAGATTCAATGAGTCCATTAGTTTATCTATCCCCTGCTCTCTGGTAAGAGTATGCATTCTGGAAAGGAGCTCCCTGTATTCGTCAGACTGCAGTGACCCTTTTTCGTTCGCAGCAATTAATATCTCCTGATCGAAATAGCGAAGCCCGGTTCCCTCATTTAGATTAAATTCAATAATTTCTGAAAGAGTCTTAACCGGAGCATCACTCCCCAATGAAGCCAGATAGTTGTTAATACCCTCTTTAAACTCGAATAGCATAACCTGATATGCGGCAGCCCTTGCAGGTGCAGGCACCGGGAAATTGATATCTACAACCTCAGCCCCGGCAGAAGTCATGTACCGAACGGCAGCATCCATAAGAGAGTCTACTCTGTGGTGAAACCCGGAAATATTCTTTAAACGTCCTATCCTCTTGCCTCTTAACCCATCTCTGTTTAAAAACTGAGTGTAGTCGCTATGAAAAACAGCATCAGGGGTAAGTGTTTTAGAATCACAACTATCAATCCCAACCATAAATGCCAGAGAGAGGGCAACATCCTCAACGCTTCTTCCCATTGGGCCCGGAGTGTCCATACTGAACGATATGGGTATAATACCGGCACGGCTAACCAGACCTACAGTCGGCTTTAAACCCACTATCCCGTTATTGTTTGAGGGACATACAATGCTGCCGTTTGTTTCAGTGCCTATTGCTATTACACATAAATTTGCTGATACTGCCACACCCGACCCGGAGCTGGATCCGCAAGGATTTCTGTCAAGAACATAAGGGTTTTTTGTCTGGCCCCCTGCTCCGCTCCACCCGCTTGACGAGAAACTGGCTCTGAAATTAGCCCACTCGCTTAAATTCGATTTGCCAATAATTACGGCTCCTGCCTCTCTCAGCAACTCTGCCACTCTACTGTCACGAAGCGCAATTGAGTTTTTCAGCACAATTGCCCCTGCAGTAGTGGGCATTTTATCGTAAGTATCTATATTATCCTTTAATATAACCGGAATACCGTGCATTGGCCCTCTTACTTTTCCTTTAGCAAGCTCGCGATCGAGTTCTTTTGCAATCTGAATAGCATCAGGATTAACAGCAATTATCGAATTCAGGGCAGGTCCATTCTTATCTATCCTCTCTATTCTTTCAAGGTACTCCTTTACAACTTGTTCAACGGTAAATGAACCGTTAAGATATCCATTATGCAACTCCATAACGGAAATCTCTTCAAGATTCAACGAACTGCTGCAACTGCTGATTAAAACAGTGGGAAAAGCCATTATAACGGCTATTGCACATTTAATAAATATGACTTTCATATAGAGAGTTTTAAAGTTAACAGGCTATTTACCAAGCCTCCACCTCGAAAGTAAAGATTGGTTTTTGGGAAAAATCCCTCTTTGTTTGGCTCGAATATCCTCCGCAACATAAAAAACTCCCGGATCAAATTCGGTAAAAATTTTATCGACCTGCTTCATCATCTTTCTCTCTACAACCGTCTCAATTATATCAATTTCTCCAAGCGAACCTGACCCATGTATTAAAGTTGCCCCGAAATTTCTTCTGTTCAAAAGTTTCACTAAATCCTTGCCATTGGCCTTTGTATACACACGGCATAAAACAACCCCAAAGGCTATTTTCTGTTCAATAAGTATCCCGACAAAGTTTCCTGCCGCGTAACCACCGGCATAAGAAACATACGCTGC
>CAZPFI010000161.1:0-3235 GCA_964585795.1 uncultured Muribaculaceae bacterium
ATATCTTCCTCAGAACAACCTGGAAGAGCCACCAATTGTTCCAACCACCGATCCTCTGGACCGCCTGGAAGACTCACTTAATGATATAATTCCTGACAGCCCCAACAAACCGTATGATATGTACGAAGTAATAGGGCTTGTTGTGGACGAGGGCAAATTTCTTGAAGTTCACAAAGATTTCGCTACAAACATAATAGTTGGATTTGCCCGGTTTAACGGCATCTCTGTTGGAATTGTTGCCAATCAGCCAAAAGTACTTGCAGGTGTGCTCGACAACAACGCTTCGAGAAAAGCCGCCAGATTTGTTCGTTTCTGTGATGCATTCAACATACCGTTGGTTACATTTGTGGATGTTCCCGGTTTTCTGCCGGGAACGCAGCAGGAGTATGGAGGTATAATTCTTCACGGAGCAAAACTGCTTTATGCTTATGGTGAAGCAACAGTTCCAAAGGTAACAGTCACACTTAGAAAATCTTACGGAGGTGCTTATTGTGTAATGAGCAGCAAACACTTAAGAGGCGACATGAATTATGCATGGCCAACTGCCGAGATTGCAGTTATGGGTCCTTCGGGAGCCATTGAGGTGCTGTACGGAAAAGAGGTTGCTGCTTCGGAGAACCCGGCAGAACTGTCTGCACAAAAAGAGACGGAGTATCGCGACGCTTTTGCAAACCCTTACAATGCTGCCAGATACGGGTATATCGACGATGTAATTGAGCCAAGAAACACAAGGTTCAGAATTATCCGTTCACTGCAGCAGCTTGCAACAAAGAAACTGGTAAATCCTCCAAAGAAGCACGATAATCTGCCGCTATAAACTAACCGATTGATGTAATGAGAAAAATATTATTAGTACTCATATTTTCAGGATTAGCAGCAACAACTCCCCTGCTCTACGGACAGAATATGTCAGATATAAGAATTAACGAAATACTGGTAAAAAACACTGAGGATTTCGTTGATGATTTCGGCAACAAAAGCGGTTGGATAGAGCTGTTCAACACCTCTTACGGTTCGGTTGACATTGGTGGTTGTTACCTGACCAACGATCCAGAAAACCTGACAAAATACATGATCCCCCGCGGAGATGTTCAAACCAGAATAAAACCCAGGCAACACACGCTGTTTTGGGCAAATTCAAAACCACACAGAGGAACCTTTCATCTCAACTTCACTCTTGAAGAGTCAAAAGAGATCATTTTTGTAAGCAGCGACGGAAGAACCATAATTGACAGGGTAGAGATTCCTCACGGGATTATACCCGAAAATGTATCTTACGGAAGGTTTAAAGATGGCGTTACCATCTTCGGTGAAGATAAACAGCCCGATTTAGCCCAAACCTGGGGCCTCTTACCCCGCACCTCCCCAAGCACAAACAATTACGGAATGGGACAGGAACCTCCGGGAATGTTGTTTATGAAGATAGATCCCTACGGAGTTATAATGGCCTTTACTGCTATGTCGGTTGTGTTTCTTTCACTGATTATCCTCTATCTTGTATTTAAGAATGTGGGGAAACATAATATTAAAATAAGCAGAAAACGGGCAGAAGAGGCTAAAGCGGGAAATAGACACACACTTACCGACGAAGAAGAGAGTGCGGAGTCTTATGCAGCTATATCGGTTGCACTTCACGCCTTCTTCGAAGACAGCGACACTCACGATATCGAGAATACTATTTTGACCATACAAAAAGTAACCAGAAACTATTCACCGTGGAGTTCTAAAATTTACACTCTGCGTGAAACCCCAAATAAAAAACAGAGATAACCACTCACCATTATGAAAGAATATAAACTAAAGATTAACGGTAACGACTACGCAGTTACAATAACACATTTCGAAGATACAATTGCCGAAGTAGAGGTTAATGGAATTCCTTTCAAAGTGGAGATTTCAGGAGCAGCTGTAAAACAACCTTTAACCATATCTAAGCCGGCAAAACCGGCACAGGTGGAAGCTACGGTCAGCAAACCGGTGAGCTCCGATTCCGAGACAACTATAACCTCTCCTCTTCCCGGGGTGATTCTTGAGGTTGCCGTCAAAGAGGGTGACATCGTCAAGAGAGGCCAGAAACTTATGGTACTGGAGGCAATGAAGATGGAAAATGTAATTGAGGCATCTGCCGACGGAAAGGTAATAGCAATTAAGGCAAACAAAGGAGATTCTGTTTTGGAAGGAGCTCCGTTAATTACAATTGGTTAAGATGGAAAGCAAAGGAGTTTTTTCACTACTAAAAGACAACCTCGAAACATTTCTGCAATATACCGGGTTTGCAAACGCAACCTATGGTCATATTCTGATGATTTTAATAGTGCTTCTGTTTATCTATCTGGCAATTAAAAAAGATTGGGAACCTCTTCTGCTGATTCCTATCGGTTTTGGTATTGTTATAGGTAATATACCCCTTTTCCCTGGATTGAGTGTGGGTGTATATGAAGAGGGTTCTGTTCTGAACATACTGTATCAGGGAGTACAAAAGGGCTTTTACCCTCCCCTCATCTTCCTGGGAATAGGAGCCATGACCGATTTCTCTGCATTGATATCAAATCCCAAATTAATGCTGATAGGAGCTGCAGCACAATTTGGTATTTTTGGAGCATATGCAATTGCACTGGCTGCAGGTTTCTCACCCTCCGAGGCAGGTGCCATTGGAATTATCGGAGGTGCTGACGGCCCCACTGCAATCTTTCTCTCTTCGCGTCTTGCTCCCGATTTGATGGGCGCAATTGCAGTCTCTGCATACTCATATATGGCATTGGTTCCGGTTATTCAACCACCCATAATGCGTCTTCTCACTACCAGAAAAGAGAGACTAATAAGGATGAAAGCTCCAAGAGCTGTCTCCCAGACCGAGAAAAAACTTTTTCCTATTATCGGATTCCTGTTAACTGCATTTATAGTGCCTTCGGGGCTCCCTCTCCTGGGAATGCTCTTTTTTGGGAATCTTCTTAAAGAGAGCGGTGTTACCAGGCGCCTTGCCGAAACAGCCAGAGGTCCGCTTATCGACATTGTAACCATTCTGATAGGAGTAACAGTAGGTTGTTCCACACAGGCAGATAAGTTTCTGCAGATTAAATCGGTTTACATCTTTATGCTGGGGGCAGGTTCTTTTATTATTGCAACAACTGCCGGAGTACTCTTTGTTAAATTGATAAACCTGTTTTTAAAAGAGAGTAGTAAAATTAACCCTCTGATAGGTAACTCCGGTGTGTCGGCAGTACCCGATTCGGCA
>CAZPFI010000162.1:0-3190 GCA_964585795.1 uncultured Muribaculaceae bacterium
GGAGGACCCCCTGCTCCCAAAGCAGGTGCGCTAGCCAACTGCGCCACACCCCGAGTTTTACCCTTGATTAAAAAGGGAGTGCAAAGATATATCTCTTTTTAATATTCTGCAAAAAAATGGAGACTTATATTTGAACTTATTTTATTCATGTATGTTTATTATCCTGGTTAAATGTGTTGTTTGTGTCAGATTTTTTAATACATTTGCCGCCGGGATATAATCTACAATACTGTAAAACAGATGAAAAGAGCTATTATAAAAATATTAATTGCAACAGTAATCCCTTTTGCTGTCTCTTGCGTAAAGTTCGAAAGACCCGGACCGCCTGAGCCGAAAGCAGAGGAGAGTGCTCTTACAAAAGTAACCGTACCCGCAGATTTTAACTGGAGTACCGGTAAAAGCATTGAGGTAATTATTACAGGACTACCTACTGTAATATCTGTGAGAAGTACGCTGGAAATAATGTTGACAAACAGAACGGTTATTTTCAGCGCTCTTCACGACATGAGCAATAACATGATTTTGTCTCTGGTGGTTCCTTCAGAGACAAGCTCGTTAATACTCAAATATGGTTCAGTTGAAGAGACTCTTACATTAGCCAACAATAAAGCGGAGTACTCGTTTATTCCTCAGTTAGATGACGAGTAATTTCTAAAAAGAACAAAACAGATGAAAAAGTATAAAATAATTTTAATGTCTGCAGCCCTTTTATTGGGGGTATATACATCTAATGCACAGCAGGTAACACTCAATGCCGAATCGGGAAACAGGGCAATCGAGGTTGGTAACTGCTGGCAGTTTGCAGGACAGACCTATACAAACATAAGTGGTGAAGTTATAAGCGGTTCATTCTCTTTAATCAGCGGACAGATGAACAGCTTTTCGCTCACAAACTCCTTTATTAAGACGCCATGGATGAAGATAGGGTCGGGCAATATTACTTTTGTTATCAGGCTTGGGAATCAACCAAATACTGTTGCAAGAGGGGTTAGGGTATCATACATCCCGTATAATCAGTCTGCTTCGGCTACAAATTTCGAGGGGACAGCAGTAACCTTTTATACTCTCGATTTTCAGATAAATAATTTTAACAATATTAACATAATTGCACCTATCCCTGCGCAAATAGCAAACTCCACCACCTTGTACAAGATTATGGTAAGTTATGTGGGGCAGGGTGGTTCGGGGAAAATCTCTTCGGATAACTATGTTTTTCCCGGAACATATTGGTCAAATCCGGCAAACTCTTGTTTGCCACAACCTCTTGTTGTGGTAACCGACTCCGACGGTGATGGCGTGCCCGATACCGAAGACAAGTATCCATTTGACCCTCACAGGGCTTATAACACTTTTTTCCCCGGCGAAACATCATTTGGCACACTGGCTTTTGAAGATAACTGGCCAAAGAGAGGAGATTACGACTTTAATGATGTAGTGCTCGATTACAATATAAAAACAGTAACAAACGCGTCCAATCAGGTGGTTGAGGTTATTACCAACTTCCGTCTGAGAGCATCCGGAGCAACCTTTCATAATGGGTTCGGTTTCCAGCTGGATGGAATATCACCGGGTAAAATTTCAAGAGTTTCCGGGAACCGTCCGGGATCTTTGTCAATGAGCACAAACGGTACAGAGGCAGGACAAAACTTTGCAACTATTATTGTTTTTAACAGCTTTTTTGCCGAAATGTCGCGTCCTGGAAATGTAATAGGGGTTAATACAGACAGATTGGGTGCTTATGTGATGCCTGTAAATATTCAGACTGTCATCACATTTATTGACCAGGGTGTTGTTCCTGCAGGCGGAACCGTCAGTTTAGCGGATTTGAATTTCTCGAAATACAACTTCTTTATCTTTACAAACGGAAGCAGAGGGACAGAGATACACCTGCCTGACAGAGCTCCAACTTCACTGGCAAATACATCACTTTTTGGAACAGGTGACGACAACTCTCAACCCTCATCGGGAAGATATTACAAGACAGCCAATAATCTTCCCTGGGCAATGAACATAGTTCAGGGCTTTGATTACACCATTGAAAAGGCCTCAATTGACACAGGACACCTCAAATTCCTTGAGTGGGCTGTCTCCGGTGGTGTCTCTTTCCCCGACTGGTTTTTGAATCTGCCGGGTTACCGTAATCAGGCGTTCATCTTCTAAACAGATAGAGAATATGTAATTTATCAAGACCGGAGGAGGAAACTTCCGGTTTTTTTATTTCATTTGAACAGACCGTATTTTTTAGGTTTTTGTGGTACTCTTTTGCCTTAAATTTCTATCTTTAAGAGATTACACAGGTGTAGTACTTAAAAAAAACATATAAACACTATTGTTGCAAAATGAGTTTAACTATTGAGAACATTCTGCTGGTAGGGTCATTACTGCTTCTGGTGAGCATAATAGCAGGTAAGACCTCTTATAAATTTGGGGTTCCCACGCTATTGTTATTCCTGGCGGTGGGTATGCTTGCAGGGTCGGAGGGGATTGGAGGAATAAGGTTTGATGACCCAAAAGTTGCTCAGTTTATTGGAATAGTATCTCTCAATTTCATTCTCTTCTCCGGAGGCCTCGAGACAGATTGGAAGGCGGTAAAACCAATCCTCAAAGAGGGCTTTTCATTGTCCACTCTGGGTGTTTTGTTTACAGCACTAACTCTTGGCTCATTTACATGGATGGTTACAGATTTCAGTTTCTACGAGAGTATGTTGCTGGGATCAATTGTATCCTCTACAGATGCTGCTGCAGTATTTTCCATCTTAAGATCAAAAAATCTTGCACTTAAAAAGAAGTTGAGACCTACTTTAGAGCTTGAAAGTGGTAGTAATGACCCGATGGCCTATGTTTTAACAATTGTGTTTTTAACACTGGTAATCAATCAGGAATATAGTTTCGGGGCAATTATACCAATTTTTCTTAGACAAATGGTGTTGGGAGGTGTTGCAGGGTTTGTCTTCGGGAGGGTAAGCAAGCAGATAATCAACAGAATAAAGCTCGACTTTGAAGGACTCTATCCGGTATTGGCAATTACACTGATGTTTATTACCTTCTCTGCCACAGATTTTATAGGAGGAAACGGTTTTCTTGCAATTTACATATGTGCGGTCTATCTGGGGAATCAGGATTTGATACACAAAAAGACCATAATCAATATGTACGATGGGTTTGCCTGGCTAATGCAGATAGTACTCTT
>CAZPFI010000163.1:0-3167 GCA_964585795.1 uncultured Muribaculaceae bacterium
GTTTCCGAGTAACTGCTGATAGAAAGAGTGCTTATCTCTGTAGCTACCCGAAAATGTATATTTAATATTATTAAGCCAACCTCTGTTAATGTTCCAGGTGCCGTTTGTGTTAAGTCTCAGATTAATGTCAGTTGCACCTGACTCTGTCTGGGTTCTCTCGTCGTCCGGATTTCTCTCTCTGGTGTCCTTGCCCATAGCAAAATCGAAAGAGGTATTGGAAGATAACCTCCCAAAAAGATTGGAGTAGAGCAGCTTTGCTGTCGCTCTTTGGTAATAGCTGTACGATTCGGTTTGTGACGAAGTACTATGTGCATAATCGCCGCTTATATTAAGGAAACCCCTCTTCTCTCCCAGACTTAACCCTTTACTGAGTGAAGTCTGAACAATATGAGGGTCGGTTTTGAATCTCACCATAAGTGGTTCTCTTCCGGCTTTAGACCTGATAATTACAGCTCCTGAGGTTAAATCACCATACTCCACAGATGGAATACCTCTAATTACCTCCACATTCTCGATATTATCAGTAGAGATTGATCTAATGTCAAGTCCCGATTCCGGAGAGGAACCTCCTCCTACAACACCTGCAGATCCTGTTATTGCCGGAGTCAGGGTCTGGAGGTTGGCGTTATTTGAGAGTGGCGCACCATCAATTATAATTGCGGTACCCATACTGTTCATACTTGAGGCCTGGGTTGTTGCAATACCTGAGTTGGTAGGTGTTGCTCCCGCACTCCTTATAGTAAAGGTCTTTGCGGTGGATAAGCTTGGGTTAACTGTAACACCACCCGGAAGCAGCTGAAGAATATCAGAAAGCGAACTGGTCTGCAGGTGGTCCATAGCCTGTCTTGAAATATTTGACGCCGTGGCCTGGCCGGCCTTACTCTCCTGTGCTACAACAGTCACTTCGTTTAAGCGGAAAGAGCTGGTTTGCATGGTGAATGCAAGTTCAGTAACTCTCCCTGCAATGAGGTTAAATGTCGTGTCAACCGGTTCCATTCCAAGAAACAGAATTTTAACATCAATCCTGCCTGGAGATAACCGGTCTATGGTAAATTCACCCCGGCTGTTTGAGTAAGCAAACGACCCCTGGGGCAATACCTGTATTGTTGCATACTCTACCGGAACACCGGTTCCGCGTTCGAGAACAATACCTTTAAGTGTTGCAAAATTTGCCTGGGGAGAACTCTGCGCAGAGAGCAGCGCAAAACTTCCCATAACAAGAAACAACACCAAAGCAGACAGAGACAATGCCTTTGCACCTCTGTCCCGAACATAAATTTTGTTTTGCTTCATAGTTTATAATAGTTATTTGGGTTAATCGGATAATCTGTTTATAGTTCGTATAAGTTGGTACCTTACCTGTTCACTCTTCTCATTTTTAAGCTGAACTCTACATCTTTCTACTATCTCGTCTCTTTTCCAGGAGTTTGTATACCAGGCAAACGCCTCTGCCAAAACAACTCTCAGTTCATCATCGTTGCTCTCTTTTAAAAAGTTGAACAACTCATCGAGATATGCCACATTGTTAAGATTTCTTATGGCAGTTATTGTAAATCTCTTGTTTCTGGCAGCAACATTGGTATCGGCAAGCTCGTGCATCTCTTTCTCAGTCCTGCCCAGTGTGTACTCAAGCATACGCCTTTCGGCAGATCTGTTTACATACCACTGGTCACTCTTTGAAGAGACATGTCTGTCAAAGGCAGCAAGTGCTTCTTCTTTGCCGTAACACTCTGTTGCTGACTGTAATTGAAACTCTACTCTTTTGGAAGTTCCGGGAGCATACCGTATCTCAAAGATATGGTCCATAAGCTCCGGGGAGAGATTGGACGATGCCTGTTTTGCACTCATCCTTCTTATAAGCTCATAATTATCATACAGACCCTCTTTTAAGGAGGAGATCAGATTTTTATCGTAAACCGAATTTATAAGGTTAAACGCCTGCATCCTTACAACTCCGCTTTTATCACTTTTCTGAATATTCAGAAGTTCGTCTGTTGAGATGTTTTTTGAGCTAAAAAGCATCTTTGCAGCCAATGATCTAAGTTCCGGTATATCACTTTTGATAAAGTTTCTCCAGTATTTTGAATCGCCCCGTCTGTTTACAATTGCCTCATCCAAACCCTCATAATCCTTGTAATAAGACTCATATCTGTAAGTTGGATCTCCAATGAGATGAGATTCGAGAGTCATCTTTCCCTTTGACCAGTTTCCAACGCTTACACCAAGATCGAGAAGGCCTATCAGTTCGTTGGTCCAGGTATCCTGAAGTGTATTTACCGAATTCGCCTTAACCACAACCGTTTTGCCCGGATTGAAAATATAATGTCCGCTTATGTAATCATCAAGGTGAAACGAGCCGTTGAAGCAGGCATCCATAATAATTACCCTGGCTGCCGGCCTGTAACCATACAAATCGGGAATTGTAATGTTTAGGGAGGCATCTTCCAGACTGTCTTTTCTTGATACCTGGGGATTGAATGCATTTTCAACCCAGGATTCCGGTACATCGTAGTTATCTATATAGTATTGTTTAGAAGCTGTAGTGTCATTTGAAGCCCTTATCTTATTACGGAAGAACTTTTTGGTCATATCCAGCCATCTGTTTGGCATATTTGTCAATGGCGATCCATTTAACAACTGAGTATCGTCAGATCCGTGATGGTGCAGGATTGCCAAATCCAGGTCTTCTCTGGATAACTCAGACATCAGCCTGTGCTTTACATAATCGTCGAAAGTAAAATCTATAAAGTTCAACCGTCCTTTTCCGGACGAAAACGCCCCAAACTGTTCCGTAAGAGACAACCGTTCATCTCCCCTTGCAACAAGGCAATTCGAGTTGTAACCGTGTCCTGCAAAATAGGTTAGGTTATATATCTTTCTCCGTTTTGATTTCTCCTCAGACACTTTATTGAGGTATTCATCAATAAGTTGATAATAGCTTTTCCCGGGAACCACCGGAGGTTTGATCCTCGCACTGTATATATTGCAATTGATACGGTGCGGGCTGTCTGCAGCCAGACTATAATAATAGTAGTTGGTGTTAACCGAATCTTGTTTAATAAACTCAAATTTTAAATTGAAATCATCATAGAAACGGTTAGACGGTACTGATGATCTCTCTCATGGCATTCTTTGGTCCATTGTAAAAGCTGTGGTGAGGTGCTTCT
>CAZPFI010000164.1:0-3054 GCA_964585795.1 uncultured Muribaculaceae bacterium
TAACCTCACAGAGATCTCTTCGTGACTATACCCCTCGATGTCGTAAAGACAAAAGACTGTTTTATGTATGTGTGGCAGATTATTTACAATAGCTATAATCTCAGTGGCCGATAAATCACTTATAACCCCGGGGTTTGTATCCGGAACCCAAACCGGCAACTCCTCCCCGTATGATTTATGACGAAGGTTCTTTCTTATCCTGTCAATCGCTGTGTTGATAACTATCTTACGCAGCCACCCTTTAAACGACATGGATGGGTTAAACCTTTTTATTTGTGCAAAAACTTTCAAAAAACTGTCGTCTACTGTTTCAATTGCATCATCCCGGTTACTGCTGTACAAAAGAGCAACGCTTAATGCATATCCGAAGTACTTCTTGTAAAGCATCTCCTGTGCCTTTGTGCTCTTCTGTACGCAGCCCGTAATTATTGATTCTAAGCTTTGGTAGTCAATCTCTGCCACACATTTATTCTTTACCGGTATTTACCGTGTCGGTGTAAATTTAGTTTACTGTTTTGAGTTTTACAATGTATTTGAGAATTGAGTATGGTAAAACATCCAGACTTATTACCTTTTTCTCTACCAGCTCATCCTTTGTTTTTTGTGGGATTATACACACACTATTTTTGAAACCAATTGAGGATGGCATAAAAAGAATAGCTGTTCCACCCTCTTTCATAAGGCGCAGACCCTCTTCCAGCCCAACTACTGCCTGATTGGTATTAAGATAGAAAGAGACATCGGTTGCATTTCTTATTAAAGTGTTATCCAGGTACATTCTCTTAAAATCAATTTTTACTCCGCTTTGCTGAAACGGTTTGTTACCGGTACCCGGAATACTGTCAACAAAATAGAGCCCGGAAGCATAGTGCGTATGGTCGGGATAATTTGCTGCCATATATGCAGCCAGAGAGTCTCTCTGCATATCGTCCATAGCTGTTTCGTTTGTCACCCCTACAACCTCAATGTCAATTATCAGGTTGGAGTAGGATACAAAATCGGCACTTGCAAAACTTCCAAATGCAAGAGAAGAGGGCATAAAAAACCTGAACTTCTCTCCTGTTCTCATCATCTTCACTCCCAGGTCGAGCCCCTCGGGAATAATGGTGTATGTCTGAAGCTTAAAGAGCATAGGCGCGGATTGATCATTAAAGTTAGACTCAACTAAGGTTCCGTCAAAAAGCGATACCGAATACCTGAATTTTACAATGTCTCCCTGCTTTAACTGTGTGCCTGAGGGGTTGGTATTCAATTTAAGATAGTAGAATCCACTGTTATCTCTTTGCGCCTCAATCCCATTGTCTGTTAAATATTTAACTATCCGTTCTTCGTCTAATTTAAGCTGCTTTTTGTAATCGGTCTCCATGTCAAGGCAAGAGGTGAGTGCCGCAATCAAAGCAAACCCAAAAAGAGCTGCTTTAAAAATTCTGATTGTTTCTTGTCTGATCTTCATAATGGTACTGTTTTTTGTGTTTGAATTATTAAATGGCGTTATTTAAAATTATATAAAGTGATAGTTATATAAAAATGTCGTAAAAAACTGTAACTTTTGTCCTTCTTCTCCAGCTTCCGCTTTGGGGAACCGGAGTAATTCCGGTTACTTTTAACATATGTGCTCCAATTCTTAAAGGATTGTTAAGCTGTTTGTAATACTGCATGGTTGTGTCTATATGGTTCCCTTTATTATTAACAGAGAAAAAGATATCGACATCTCCTGCCCATATACATACAACATCCTGAGGACATCTGTAATCGCGGATGCTGTCTATTGTAAATGATAAATTGGAGGTTACAGAATACTCTTTTCCAAGGAAACATTCAACAGGTCCGCTAAGGAAATCGGGGTTACTTTCATATTTGGTGCATCCGGTTAAAACTAAAAATATTACAACCAACAGTAGTTTCATCTTGTCTGTTTTTGTAACCAATACGCACCAGGAGCGCATATTGCTACACTTAAGCCGGCAACTTTGCAGGAGTATTCATATTGACTATATTTGTGTAATGAATGCATACCTTCAGCTTCTGAAACACATAATGGATAACGGCACTCTTAAGAGCGACCGTACGGGCACCGGAACCAAAAGTGTTTTCGGCTATCAGATGAGATTTAATCTGCAGGACGGCTTTCCTCTCCTGACAACTAAAAAGCTTCACCTTAAATCAATTATACACGAACTGCTGTGGTTTATAAACGGAGACACCAACATTGGGTATCTCAACCAAAACGGAGTAACTATCTGGGATGAGTGGGCGGACGAAAATGGAGAGCTTGGCCCGGTTTACGGCCATCAGTGGCGTTCGTGGAAGAGTTCACAGGGAAAATCAATTGACCAGCTTACTCTCCTGATTGAAGGTATAAAAAACAATCCCCACTCCAGAAGGCACATTATCTCTGCCTGGAATGTGGGAGACCTTGAGAAGATGGCGCTACCGCCGTGTCATGCTCTGTTTCAGTTTTATGTCTCCGGAGAGACACTAAGTTGTCAGCTTTATCAGCGCAGCGCGGATGTTTTTCTGGGGGTTCCCTTCAACATTGCATCCTATGCTCTGTTTACAATGATGGTTGCCCAGGTTTGTGACCTTAAGCCCGGCGAATTTATCCACACATTTGGAGATGCCCACATCTACACCAACCACTTCCAACAGGTAGCCCTTCAGCTCACCCGGCAACCCCGGGCATTGCCAAAGATGATTATTAATCCACAGATAAAAAGCATCTTCCACTTCAAATACGACCATTTCCAACTTGAGGGTTACGACCCCTTCCCCGGAATCAAAGCACCAATTGCTGTGTAATTCATAGCCGAAGTTTTTGGCACTATGTTACTAACCAGCGCATTAATTATATGATCTTTGAATCATCTCTTGACATATAAATGTGCAGTTAATAGGGGTCCTTTACACTATTTACCTGGAGAGGAAGAATAAGCGAACCTGTTTAAAAACCAGAAGATGCTGCAGCGGCTGCAGCACATCTCGAACCTTCCAGAGATGGAAAGGGTAAAGCCCTTGGCGGTTCTCTAAATAATAGTGCCGTTTGTCGGTATCGTT
>CAZPFI010000165.1:0-2938 GCA_964585795.1 uncultured Muribaculaceae bacterium
TAACAAACCTTCAATTTTCGACTCCTCGGCAAACTCTTTGGACTCATCGTCAAGGTGCAGAATAATGTCTGTCCCTCTCTTATCCCTTTTCCCTTTCGATATCTGATATTCGGGGTTACCTTCGCATACCCACTTAACCGGTTCTGCACCATCTCTCCACGACAGAGTCTGAATCTCTACCTTTTTGGAAACCATAAATGAGGAGTAGAATCCCAGCCCGAAATGGCCTATAATGTTATTTAACTGATCTTTATATTTATCAAGGAATTCACCTGCACTGGAGAAGGCAATCTGGTTTATGTACCTCTGCACCTCATCCTCCGTCATGCCAATTCCGTTGTCACTGACAGTGATTGTACCCTTTTTGGTATCTACCAGCACCTCAATCTTAAGATTCGACAACTCCCCGCTAAACTCACCGCTACCCGATAAAGCTTTAAGTTTTTGAATGGCATCAACAGCATTGGAGACCAGCTCCCTTAAAAAAATCTCGTGATCGGAGTAGAGAAATTTCTTAATTATCGGAAAGATGTTTTCCGTAGTTACGCCAATAGTTCCTTTTTGCATAATATTTAAGATTAAAATTATGCATCCAAAAACTCAAAAGATGTACCAAAGTTTTTAAACTGACAAATAGACAGTATTATTCAAAAAACTCAATGATAGCACTTATAATACTGAGGATGCTCTCATCACAACCGAGAGTTTCAACAGGAAATCCCAGTGAAACTGTCTTGTATGCACCTTTGTATGCCACACCTGCCGACACATTATTCTCCTGGTACCGGAATATTGTCCATGCACCTTCTCCAACCGGCTCAATTCCATCTGGTGACTCCGCCGAGTACACAACCCGGTTGGGAGTGGTGTGGAAAGTGTAGTTGCCTGTAAAGTTAAATGGAGTTGGGGTTGCCTTTACCTTTCCGGTTCTGCTGGCTTTGTTTGTCCTTAACCTGTATTTAAGGATATTCTGTGCAAACTTCTGATTAAGAGTGTCAGCAACCTCGCTTTCCCATATATCGGTACCGATATGTGCTCCTGAAATGAGTATGTTTTTACCGTTTTCTGCAAATCTTTCAAGTGACTCACGCAACTCTTTAGTAAAGAGACTGTATTTATATCCGTTGAATCCCCTGGCCACTTTGCTCTTAAGCTGCTTGCCGGCAATGACATCCACAATTTTATACTCACCGTAATTAAGCAATTCATCACTCAGTGCATCCCTGCTTACAGAGACAAAAGAGTATCCGTTGGCGGCAAAAGCTTTTCCGTGAACATAAGGGTAATCGAATGTATTTCCAGCTATCTCTTTGTCTTCAAAATCGGCATAGGATGCTCCAAAACCCGGGTTGTCATTACTTACCCACGGAACTCTCCTTCTGAAATCGTACTGACTGCCAATGTAAGAGATGTCGCTTTTGTATGGCACACCGTAATCGTGAGTATCAAAGAATCCTGCCATAGTTGTATCTGGAGTTGAAAATGAAGCAGGTGCGGAAACTCTGTCGAATGCATTTATTATTAATGCTTTACCCTTCTCCTGAGGAGCTTTGTAAACAGAGAGTATTTCAGAAGGGAAACTCTCGCCGCCGTCATTAACAGCTGCTATTTTAAAGCTGTAAATTTTACCACTCTCAATCTCAACACTGTAACTCTCTTCATTTACAACCACACCATTATCAAAACCTCCTCCGTCAACTCTTGTATACACAATGTAGCCCGTTGGTGAAGCAGTTGGTTCAATTGAGTCTTCAACCCCTTTCCATTTTAGCCAAACCGTGCTCTCTTGCATAAGTGCAGAGAAACTATTAACAGGCAGTGGTTGAACTACATAAGGGATAGCATACTGTTGGCTTAAAAACTTCAGCATCCCCTTGTAAATTGCCCTGCTTACATTGAATCGGAACCATGGATCGAGGCCATATCTCATATCGGCAAAATTCTGATGTGAGAGCAGCTCCAGAAGCATTGTAGGAACATTAGGGGTTCTGGACTCGGAGTACGATCTGTCCCAGATACCTCTCCTCTGCCAGATAGGGTCGTATAGTGCCCTGATGTCATCAACTATCTGAGTTTGTATAAGATCGGTCATAAATCTGCTGTCAAATCTGGGCCTTCCGTTTGGAAAGATATCAGATCCGTTGGAAAATCGGGTGTAGATACCCAATGTGCCAATAACAGAATCGGTACGGGTAACTCCGGCATCGGTATGAAAAGCAAATGCCAGATCTACCGGAATGTTCAAACCCTTTTCGTTTGGATTTACCGGAGATCCGCCACTGATTACATTCACCCATCTGCCTCTGGACATATAATCGTCGTTATAATCGTTCTGGTTATTGTTTGGTGAGTAGATTGTGTCATTGAACCCTGCCCACTGCAGCCAGTATCTCGAACCTTCTGTAAATCTTGGGTATCCGCTGATAAACGGTTTTATTTCAATTGGTAATTTAACTGTAACAAGCGGTTCGGTTGAAGAGCTTGGCCTGTTAAGTACAATACCCTCTTCTGACGGACTTCTTGCAATGTTGCCCATTCCTCCTCCCAATTTTACACCATCTGCAGATACAATCTCTCCGTTTTTACCGGTATTGTTCGACAGAGTTACCGAATACTCTCTTCCCGGGCCACCAAAAAAGTGGAAAGTTCCAAGATATACCCAGGTTCCTCCTCCCATTTTCTGATTTACGGTAAATTTTGTCTCTCCTCCCGAGTGCTTAACAGTATAGAGTGCCTGGGAGGTGCTGTTTGGATGAGTCTGATAAGATATATATACCGCATATTCTCCACTCTCTTCTATTTGCGGACTCCACACGGCGTAGCTCTCTTCTCCTCTTCTGACAGATTTTACAATGCGGCATGTGCCCATCTCAAAGGGGTTCTCTCCGGTAAGGTAAACCTCTTTGGGATTGCTGAAGCCCGCAATTGCAGAGTTGTA
>CAZPFI010000166.1:0-2851 GCA_964585795.1 uncultured Muribaculaceae bacterium
GCCAACCACCCTATGGGTCCGCTGGCTCTTGGAGATCTTATTGGTCTTGATGTATGTCATGCAATAATGGAGGTGCTTTACAGCGAGTTTGGCGACAGTAAATACCGCCCTCACCCACTTCTTCGCAAAATGGTGAGAGCAGGTCATCTTGGAAGAAAAACAGGAGTAGGATTTTTCGATTACAGATAGTTAAAACATGTCGAGCATAAACTATAAGAGCTTAATGCAGAGGCGTATCCGTAAGGTACTGATGATTTGCAGCAGCTACGACGCCTATACACTGGAAGAGGATGGAAGGATAGAGGTACAAATTTTCAAAGAGTATGTCGATCTTAATCTTAGCAGTCCTCCTACATTTACCTGGGTGAACTCCTCTGCAGAGGCCTTTGGTTTATTGGTTGAAGATCCGGGTTTCGACCTCATAATAAGCATGTTCAACATTGGAGATATGGATGTTTTCAAATTCTCGCGAATGCTTAAAAAAGAGAGACCCGGAATTCCTGTTGTCCTGCTGACACACTTCTCAAAAGAACTCTACCGAAAAATTGAGAGTGCCGACCGCTCGGGCATAGACTACATATTCAGCTGGCACGGCAATGCCGATCTCATCCTTGCAATTGTTAAACTGTTCGAAGACAGAATGAATGCCGATCACGATATTCTGGAGGTTGGTGTTCAGTCTATTCTGCTTGTTGAAGATTCGGTTAGGTACTACTCTACATATCTGCCTGCCATATACAAGATTGTTCTGCAACAGAGTGCCGAGTTTCTTAAGGAGACTCTCAACGAGCAGCAGCAGAAACTGCGTAAAAGAGCCAGGCCAAAGATATTAATGGCAACAAACTACACCGAGGCAGTTCAACTGTACGAGAGGTACAAGGAGAATCTGCTTGGTGTGATATCGGATGTTGCATTTGTAATAAATAAAAACGACCCTGCAAGCAGCGAAAAGATGGACGCAGGGATTGATTTATGTAAGCTGATAAAGAGCGATGACCCTCACATGCCATTTCTGCTGCAATCGTCACAGGAGAGTATGCGCTCTGCAGCCAAAGAACTGGGGGTTGGATTTCTGGAGAAGTACTCGAAAACCCTGCTGATTCAGCTTACCGAATACATTAGCGAGGAGTTTGCTTTTGGTGATTTTGTCTTTAAAAACCTCGAAACAGGTGCAGTAATTGGCAGAGCCAAGGATTTAAGGGATCTGCAAAATCTGTTGGGAGAGATTCCCGATGATGTACTGATGTATCACGGCTCCAGGAACAGATTATCTAAATGGATGTATTCCAGAGGATTATTCTCTCTTGCCAACAAAGTAAAGAATACACACCAGAGCCATTTCGACACAATCGATCAGTTGAGGGAGTATCTGATACATGCCATAAGAAATTACAGAATAGTTCTGGGCCATGGAGTGGTGGCAAGGTTCGACCACACTACTTACAGTAACTACATATGGTTTGCAAGGTTGGGAGAGGGCTCCCTGGGCGGCAAAGCGAGAGGCATTGCCTTTGTAAACAACATGTTGCAGAAATACAGTCTTCTGGACAAATATGATGGTGTAAAGATAATGATACCCCGCACTGTTGTCATCGCAACCGACTATTTCGATGAGTTCATTAAGATAAACGGGCTTCAGTATGTAATAAACTCCGAGATCTCCGACGATGAGATACTCTCGGAGTTTGTAAGTTCACGCCTGCCCGAATCGCTGGTCTCCGATCTGAGGATTTACATAGCAAATACAACCGGACCACTTGCGGTAAGGTCGAGCTCAAAATTGGAAGACTCGCATTATCAGCCGTTTGCCGGCATATACTCAACATATATGATCCCCTACACTAAGAATCCCGATCAGATGTTGAGGTTATTGGGCAAAGCCATAAAAAGCGTATATGCATCCATTTACTTTGCATCGGGAAGGGCCTATATACAGGCAACCTCCAATCTTATAAGCGAAGAGAAGATGGCTGTAGTTCTCCAGGATCTTGTAGGTACAGAGGAGAACGGTTTCTTCTTCCCCACCATTTCGGGTGTTGCACGCAGTGTCAATTACTATCCCATTGGAGATGAAAAGCCCGAAGATGGTATAGTAAACATAGCACTTGGGCTTGGAAAAATTGTTGTTGAAGGAGGGAAGACCCTGCGTTTTTCACCCAGACACCCCAAACACATTCTGCAACTGTCAACTCCCCAACTGGCATTGAGAGACACTCAGAACGAAATGTACGCCCTTGACCTTAAACCCGAAGAGTTCAAAACTTCTGTGGACGACTCGGTTAACCTCCGGAAATTTGAAATAAACTCAGTTAAACATTTCCGAAATATGAACTTTGTTGCCTCTACCTGGGATATGCAGAACATGAGCATAGTGGACAACAACTTCGAAGAGGGCAGGAAAATAATAACCTTTGCACACCTGCTTAAGTTCGACATAATGCCGCTGGCAGACATACTTGACGATCTGCTTAAAATTTGTCATCAGGAGATGCACTCGGCTGTGGAGATTGAGTTTGCCGTAAATATGGATGTCCCTAAAGGCGAAGATTACATATTCAGTTTACTTCAAATACGCCCAATAACAAATAACAACGACAATAAATCGTTGGATTGGGAACAGATAGATGTTGATGATTCACTGGTCTATGCCCAAAAGGCACTTGGAATAGGTTCAATAGAAGGCGTTTACGACATAGTTTATGTTAAAGAACAGAGTTTTGACAGTAGCCGCACCCTGGAGATTGCCGGAGAGATATCTGCCATTAATCAGAAAATGAGAGAATCGGGCAGGCATTATGTGCTGATTGGTCCCGGCAGATGGGGCTCCAGCGATCCGTGGCTGGGAATACCT
>CAZPFI010000167.1:0-2803 GCA_964585795.1 uncultured Muribaculaceae bacterium
AAAATGTGGGGATTCCTAATTGCCAAAAATTGGGGATTCTAATTTACCGATTACAGTTCTTAATGAGAGGGTTGGAAGCGGAGGTATTAATATTTTGCGAGATGCTCCGGACAGTGTTATTAAGAGATATACGCCGGACGGTACTTTTCCAAATGCGGTTAATGCTTTTCTCATTAGAAGAGGGTCTGAAGTGTGGATGGTAGATACCGGTTTTGGCCGCAATATCTTTAAAATAATGGACTCTCTCGGCATCTCTCCGTCCGGTGTTCAACAGGTACTTCTTACTCATATGCACGGCGACCATGTTGGCGGCCTGCTTCGTGACAGCACAGTTATGTTTCCAAATGCCCAGGTTATATTGTCACAGAAGGAGTTTGAGTATTGGTCGGGCGGAGGTGAGAGGATGAAACAGGCGGGAGATATTTTTCGTCTGTACAGCCGGCAGGTTAAGCAGCAAAAGCCACAGCCGCTGGATGCCGCTTTTCCCGATGGAATCCACATGATTGAGGCCTACGGCCACACTCCTGGCCATGTAATGTTTCTCATTAAGGAGGGGCCTCAGCAACTTCTTATCTGGGGAGACCTTGTGCACGCTCCTGCAATACAACTCCCACACCCGGAGGTTACCGTCATTTACGATGTTGACCCCGACGCTGCCCGCGCCACAAGAATAAAAGTTCTAAACTACATTCAGCAAAACTCCATCCCCTTCACCGGCATGCACCTTCTACCTCCCCGGTAACCACCCCTGGGCAAGCGCCGCGACAGTTTAATGCACAGTTAATCCCTGAGAATTCTTTCCTAACGCCTGATTTTCTGCAAGATAGTCAATATGCTGTTTTTCTTATGTGCTTGATAGTCAACTAATAGGAAAGAAATAGCAGAGATTATAAACTGGCGCGGAGCTTATTTCGCAGGCAGTGCAAAACAAAACATAGAACCTTCGCCAGGCCTGCTCTCTACCCAAACTCTTCCTTTGTGGGCTTTTACCACACTGCTTACAATTGAGAGCCCGAGGCCGGTAGATTTCTCTTCGTCAGTGCTTTTGACGCTTGTCTTTTTGAATGGTTCAAATATCTCTTTAAGCTCGGACTCCGGGATTCCGGGGCCCTCATCTTTTACAGTAACTATTACCTCTCCCTCTTTGTGATAAACCTTCACCATTACCTCTGTATTCTGTGGTGAGAATTTTATTGCATTACTTATCAGATTGTTAAGGACTTGCTCTATCTTCAGTTGATCGAAAAGCGTCTCCGGTATCCCGTCAGATGCCTGAAAACTTATTTTAATGTTCTTTTTTTGAGCAATAACGCTATTGTGTTCGACATTGGTTTTTATCAACAGAACCAGATTCCCTTTTACAAGTTCGGGTTTGGTTTTTCCCGATTCAATGGCAGAGAGGTCCAGAAGGTTGTTTATAAGTCGCAGCATAAACTGGCCGGAACTGAGAATGGCAGAGAGCATCTCTTTATGGTCGTCAGTTAAATTTGTATCCCGGTCATCCAAAAGAAAACTGCTGTAACCAATAATAATCCCCAATGGGTTCCTCAAATCGTGAGATGCAATGCTTAAAAAGCGGTTTTTTTGTTTATTCAGCTCGTCAAGCTGTATGTTGCTTTTTGCAAGTGTGCGCTGAGTGTTTATCAGCTCGTTATTAAGACGGCTGAGCTCTTCGTAATATGCTATGCCCGGCTCTTCAGTTGCTGTTGTGCTTTCATTAGTATCATTCAAAGAGTTTGCTTCACCCGGCATATAGTTGCTTACAAGGTCATCTCTTTGTTCAGGATTCTCTCGTTGACGGTTGCTATCTGTCTGTGTGTTATTAACACCGGGTTGAGCATAGCTACCTTCCGTTTGTTCATGACTAACGGCAGGATGGGTAATTTGAAGAAAGAGTTGCTCTGCCTCCAGGTTGTCTGTGGCTGCTGCTATAGCAATATAATCATTATAAAGAATTCCGTATAGATAGAAGGTTCTGGCACCTGTTAAAGTAGAGATATTTACCTGCCAATTGAGTGCAAATTGTTTCTGCTTTATCTCAATAAAGAAATTTAAAATTTTGCTTATCTCACCAGGAATAACAGATGAAAAGAGCATGTTACCTGTTGCTAAAGAAGGTATGCTCTCCGTTGCGGGTTTAATTATTTCAATAATCTTTCCCTCATTGTCGCAATGCAGCGAAAAAGATATTTCCTGAAACTCTTCCATATTATGCTACCAATAGTTTCTCTGCCTGGGCTACTGCGTCAATAGCATTTTTTGCATATCCGTCGGCACCTATCTGCCTCCACAACCCCTCAGCCACTCTAAACGGGTAACCTCCTACAATTATTTTAAGATTTGGTGGCACATCCTCCGACTTCCTTACACTCCTTATCATCTCCTCAACCATACTTATATGAAATGTCATGGTTGCCGATATTGCCAGAAACTCCGGCTTAACATCGCTCAGAGATTTAATAACACCGCTTATTGGCATATTCGCTCCCAGGTAGTATGTATCCCATCCGTTCATCTCAAAGAAATCTGCAACAACTCTGGCCCCCATCTCGTGTAACTCTCCCGGAACACAGGTTACAACCATCTTTTTCTCTCTTCTCTCCCCTGTAAACAGATACGGATAGAGTTGAGCCATTATCATCTGTGTGGCAGCGGTACAGTAATGCTCTTGAGCCACAGATATTTTATTAGTCTGCCATAATCGCCCTATTTCGTACTGCACCGGCTGAAAAACATTGATGTATATCTCCTGTAGAGGTGTACCCGATTTCACTTCTGTCATTATCAATGAGAGTGCTTCATT
>CAZPFI010000168.1:0-2796 GCA_964585795.1 uncultured Muribaculaceae bacterium
GCACTCTCAATAATTACAGAGCAGCGTAAAGTAGAGTATCCTCACACATACAGGGAGATAACCGGGAATTATACTTTTGATACACATAATCCCAAGGGAGATATACTTTACGGTGTTGATATTTTTATAAAGCCCGAGTTTAGGGGAATGCGTCTGGGAAGGCGTATGTACGACTTCAGGAAAGAGCTTTGTGAAACACTTAATCTTAAAGGTATTGTATTTGGGGGGAGAATACCAAATTACCACAAGTATGCATCGGAGATATCTCCAAAAAAGTATATTGAGAGGGTGAAGTCAAAAGAGATAGATGATCCGGTACTTAATTTTCAGCTTTCAAACGATTTCTATCCGGTTAGAATACTTAAGGGTTACCTGGAGGGAGACGAGCTGTCTAAGGAGTTTGCGGTTTTGCTTAAGTGGGATAACATCTATTATGAGTTGAGATCGGTAAAGACCCGCCTTAGTAAAACCGTTGTACGGCTGGGGTTGGTTCAGTGGCAGATGCGTCCTTATAAAAGTATTGAGGATATGATGGAACAGGCAGAGTTTTTTGTTGATGCATTAAGCGGTTACAAAAGCGACTTTGCACTGTTCCCCGAGTTTTTCAATGCTCCTCTTATGGCAAAATATAACGACATGAGTGAGCCCGATGCAATAAGAGAATTGGCGAAATATACAGAGTTAATTGTTAAAGAGTTCGCAAAACTTGCAGTCTCTTACAATATAAATATTATAACGGGAAGTATGCCCGAAATGATTAAAGGTGCCCTTCACAATACCGGATATCTTTGCAAAAGAGATGGCTCTGTTGAGAGGTACGAGAAGATTAATGTGACACCAGATGAAGACAGGGTCTGGGGGTTGAAAGGGGGTGATGAGGTGAGGGCTTTTGATACCGATTGCGGTAAAATAGGAATATTGATATGCTATGATGTGGAGTTCCCTGAGTTGGGAAGATTACTGGCCGATGAGGGTATAGACATTTTATTTGTCCCTTATCTTACTGACACACAAAATGCATATGCAAGAGTGAGGCATTGTGCACAATCGAGAGCTATAGAAAATGAGTGTTTTGTAGCAATAACAGGTAGCGTGGGTAATTTGCCCAAGGTGCAGAATATGGATATTCAGTACTCACAATCTATGGTGTTTACCCCATGCGATTTCCCGTTTCCTGTAAATGGAGTTAAATCGGAGGCAACACCCAATACAGAGATGATTCTTATATCTGATGTTGATCTCGACCTGCTGGCTGAACTTCACAACTTTGGAAGTGTACGAAATTTGAAAGACAGAAGGAACGACCTCTATAAGGTTGTGAAGTTATAGCTGATTTTGGAGGGTTACTATTCAATATCAAATATTGAACTGAACCCCGATATGTCAAAAATCTCTTTTATTGCCGGCTGCATGTTTATTAATTTGAACTGCCCTTTTATTGAGATTATTTTTTTCTGAATTATCAGAAATATTCTCAGACCAGAGCTGCTTATGTAGTTAAGATCCTTGCAATCTAATGTAATCTTTGTTACCTCACTCTCGAATATCTGGTTAACGGCAGACTCAAATTGGTTATAGTTGGTGGTGTCTATCCTACCGTCAACACTCATAATTACTTCACTTCCGTTTTTCTCTGTTTGGATATTCATAAGCTTTTTATATTAAATCTGTTATTAGTTATTCGTTCAATATTTTTATGAGAGTAAGTTTGTTGCATCCATCCTCTCTTCTATACTCAACACTGTTCATAATCTTTTTTATAAGGAATATGCCAAGCCCTCCCACGGGTCTTTGCGATGCAGGCAGATTAATGTCGGGGTCTTCCTTTATGGTAGGATCATACGGCTTTCCGCTATCTGAAACAGTTGTAATAAGCTTCTCGTCATCCTTGACAAACAGAATCTCAATTTCGTGAGGTTCTGTATTTTCGTATGCATAAAAGATGACATTGGCTACTGCCTCCTCCAACGCAAGGTTAACAGCAGTTACCACAGCAGGAGGCAGGTTCCACTGCTGTTTAAGCTCATCGAGTTTTGAATTCAGCCGTTCCAGCTCTTCAATCCGGTTACCAATTATCAGGTTAACCCTTTTCTCTTTTTCCATAATATACAATGCTCATAAGAGTCAAATCGTCCGATTGTTCATGTCCGTTAACATGCAGAGAAACTTCATGTGATACACGGTCAATAATCTCTTTTGGTGAGGACGATGCAGCTTGGGTAATTATATCCAACAGACGATCCTCTCCAAAAAGGTGCTGGTTTATATTCTCCGCCTCTGTGAGTCCGTCTGTGTAAAGGAATATGTTGTCTCCCGGCTCAAGAATTATGCTCTCCTCGGTATATGTATGCTCTTCGAACAGACCAACAGGGATAGATTTTGTCAGATTGAAAAAGGATGCCTCTTTTCTCCCTTTTATTAGCAGCGGGGGATTATGACCTGCGTTACAGTATCTGAGTTTTCCGCTGTTTATGTCAAGAATGCCAAGGAAAAAGGTTACGAACATGCTTGATTCGTTGTTGAAAGAGAGAGTTTTGTTTATTGAGCTGACAATTTGGGAGGCGCTCTTTTTATTGTCTGCCACAGAGCGCAGCAGTGTCCTGGTAACAGCCATAAAAAGTGACGCAGGTATACCTTTTCCCGAGACATCTCCAATAGCAAAACAGAGGTTTTGACTATCTGATAGGAAGAAGTCGTAAAGATCTCCTCCAACTTCTTTTGCAGAGACTAAAGAGGCGTACAGATCTATCTGGGACAGATTGGGGAATGGAGGAAAAATATGTGGGATCATGCCCA
>CAZPFI010000169.1:0-2740 GCA_964585795.1 uncultured Muribaculaceae bacterium
CTGGGGGAGTTCAGTGGGAGCTGGTCGTATATGACTTACCCCGCACAAAGATAGTCAAAAATTAATAAACAGCTAAACAACTACTCCGGAAGATTGTTAAAAACAAACGGGAGTAGTGAATCTGAACCATTTACAACCTGAGTAAGCTTTGCCCCCCCGATAATAATTCTTATTGGTTTGCCCCCTCTCTTCTCAGTCTCGGCAATTACCTGACGGCAAGCACCGCACGGGTATGTGGGGTCTTGTGACTGCTCTCCTTTTACAATTGATGTAACTGCCAAAGATTCTATTGCTTCTCCCGGAAATTGAGAGTGTGCATAAAAAAGAGCCACTCTCTCTGCACAAAGCCCCGAAGGGTAAGCTGCATTCTCCTGATTACTTGCCGAAATTATCTCTCCGTTACTAAGCTTAAGTGCCGCCCCCACTTTAAATTGTGAGTAGGGAGCATAGGCGTTTTCAGCTGCATCTTTGGCAATCTCTATAAGTTTTTTGTCACCACTATCCAATCCTGCATTGTTTGGGTATTCGGTATATTTAATTACAAGACTCTTCTGCTCCATCTTATTTTATTTGAGATTGATGCAAAATTAGTAATTTTGCCGACAGAGTAAACCAGATATGCCCGATTTATCAAAAAAAATTGCTTTTCTGTTTCTGTTCCTTACAACTGTAATTCCGGTAAGTGCCCAGAGACTTACCAGAGCTCAGTACATAGAAAGATATAAGGATATTGCCGTAAGGCAAATGCTTAGTAATGGCATACCGGCAAGTATAATACTTGCGCAGGCGTGTCTTGAATCGGCAAACGGCAACTCGAGACTTGCTGTTGAGGCAAATAACCATTTTGGAATCAAATGTCATAACTGGACTGGTGAGACCATACTTCACGATGACGATCTTAAGAGTGAGTGCTTCAGAAAGTATCCAAGCCCCGAGGACTCTTTTACCGATCACTCCCATTTCCTGAGATTCCGGGAGAGGTACCGGTTCCTTTTCGACCTCGACCCGCTTGATTACAGAGCATGGGCCCACGGTCTCAAAAGAGCTGGTTACGCAACAGATCCAAACTATGCACAACTGCTCATTAAGATAATCGAAGAGAATGAACTCTACCGCTTCGATCTTGGTCCCGGAGAATTACCGCCAAGTCCGGCACTTATAATTGATGACAAAGAGTTAGATTTAAAATATCTCGGGGATGTTTACAGCTTCACCTTGTCAAGGAGACATTACAAAAAGAACGGAGTTAGATATATAATTGCTCAGGAGAGAGACACATACAAATCGCTTGCTAAAGAGTATAATCTTTTTACCCGCGAAATACTTGGTTTCAATGATCTTAAAAAGGAAATTCCAATAAAGGAGGGGACAGTAGTTTATCTGGAGAGAAAGAGAGACCGGGGAGACAAAGGGCTTTCGGGACATATATGCGAACCGGGAGAGACAATGTATATCATATCACAGAAATATGGCATACGGCTGGACCGGCTATATAAATTAAACAGTATGAAACCAGGAGAGGAGCCCAGGGAGGGTTTCCAGATAAAGCTAAGATAAAAAACTTATGAAGAGAGCTGTTATAGTGTCATTGATTCTTATTACTTCTGTATCTATCCTGCTTGGAATTATATACCTCAACACAATTCACAAAAGCAACACTACCGGTGGTGTTTCATATATATATTTAAGAGAAGGATCGTCTGGATTCGGTCAGCTCAAGGACTCTCTGATATCCTCGGGAAGAGTTATAAATATAAGGAGTTTTGAAAGGGCTGCAAATTTTTACGGTGCAACAGATAAAATAAAACCCGGCAGGTATGAGATTGTCGAGGGGATGAGCAACAAGCAGCTGATACGCACATTCAGACTTGGATTGCAAAAACCGGTAAACCTGGTTCTTTCCGGTAATATCAGAACACTTGAGAGACTCTCGGCAATTTTATCCTCACGCCTTGGAAGCGACTCTCTCTCTTTTATCAAGACCTTTACCAGTGAAGATCTTGTGGATTCACTGGGGTTTAATAGTGAGACCTTTCCGGCAATTTTCCTGCTTAATACATATCAGGTTTACTGGACAATAAAACCTAAAGAACTGGTAACCAGAATGAAGTCAGAGTACGAAAGATTCTGGAACAGTGAGAGAAGAGAGAAAGCAACATCATTGGGGCTTTCTCCCGTTGAGGTTACAATTCTGGCATCAATTGTTGCAGAAGAGAGCAATTTGAGGAGCGAACACCCGGTTATTGCAGGCGTCTATATCAACCGGCTCAGGAGAGGCATGCCACTTCAGGCCGATCCAACAATTAAATTTGCACTTAATGACCCCTCAATAAAACGCATACTTTTCAGGCATCTGGAGATAAATTCACCTTATAACACATATAAGTACAGAGGATTGCCTCCCGGACCAATTACACTGCCAACCCCCCATATAATTGATTCTGTATTAAATTACAAAGAACACAACTATCTCTATTTCTGTGCCAACGCATCTCTGGATGGTTCTCACTTATTTGCTTCCACTCTCAGTCAGCACAACCGCAATGCCCGTGCATATCAGTCAGCTATAAGCGGGAGGAGATAACTTCAAGTGCTTTTTCGTAAATAGGGTCGGAGGATGTATTTATCACTCTGAAGTAACCGTTGGTTCCAAAGAGAGACCTTGCGGCTAACGCCTTTATAAAGTGTTCCATCTCTCTTTTGGATATACCCAGTTGGTCAGGCCATGGAGCAACTCCTG
>CAZPFI010000170.1:0-2732 GCA_964585795.1 uncultured Muribaculaceae bacterium
TATAACAAAAAATTCATATTTGTAAGGATTTAGAGCAAACTGAACATTACATTCACCTACAATTCCAATGTGTCTCACAATCTTTATAGAGAGCTCTCTCAGCTTATGGAACTCGCTGTTTGTGAGGGTTTGTGAGGGTGCTACCACTATGCTTTCACCTGTGTGAATGCCCAGAGGGTCGAAATTCTCCATGTTACACACCGCAATACAGTTATCGAAACGGTCTCTTACCACCTCATACTCTATCTCTTTCCATCCTTTGAGCGATTTTTCAACCAATACCTGAGGTGAGTACGAAAACGCTTTTGAAGCCAGTGCAAGAAGCTCGTCACGATTGTCGCAGAATCCGCTTCCAAGACCACCCAATGCATACGCAGCCCTTAGAATAACCGGATAACCCAGCTCATCTGCTGCTCCTGAGGCATCCTCCACATTTGAAACCGCATGACTTTTTATTGTTTTAACATCTATCTGGTCCAGCTTTTTAACAAACAGTTCACGGTCTTCTGTATCCATAATTGCCTGAACTGGTGTGCCTAGTACTTTAAGGTTATATCTCTCCAGCACACCGCTCTTGTAAAGCTCCACACCGCAATTCAGTGCAGTCTGTCCGCCGAAAGCCAGAAGAATTCCCTGAGGTCTCTCCTTTTTTATAACCTCCTCAACAAAATGGGGGGTAACCGGCAAAAAGTAGATCTTGTCGGCAACGCCTTCGGTAGTTTGCACGGTTGCAATATTGGGGTTTATGAGGACAGTGTAGATTCCCTCCTCCTTCATTGCCTTAAGTGCCTGAGAACCTGAATAATCGAACTCTCCCGCCTCTCCAATCTTAAGAGCACCGGACCCAAGCAGTAATACTTTTTCTATTTTTTCTTTCATTGTTACCTAGAGAAGTTTTATAAAGTCGTCAAAAAGGAATTCTGTATCGGTAGGTCCGCTTGAGGCCTCCGGATGGAACTGACAAGAGAAAAACGGCTTTGTTCTGTGTTTTATCCCTTCGTTGGTACCATCATTCATATTTATAAAGAGAGGTTCCCACTCTTTGCCAAGAGTTTCGTTATCAACTGCATATCCATGATTCTGTGAGGTAACAAAGCATCTGTTGGTATTTACCATTCTTACCGGCTGATTGTGGCTTCTGTGACCATACTTCAATTTGTATGTTTTTGCTCCTCCGGCTTTTGCCAACAGGTGATTACCCATACATATACCAAAAATTGGCTTGCCAATCTCTATTGCTCTGCTAATATTGTCAATTGTGACTGTGCAAAAATCGGGATTCCCCGGTCCGTTCGAAATAAAGAGTCCATCATAATCAATTGTGGTAAAATCGTAATTCCAGGGAACTCTTATTATCTGAATGCCACGCCTTAAAAAGCATCTTATTATGTTGTGTTTAACACCGCAATCTACCAGAACAACCTTTTTTTTGCCCTCACCGTATGTTATAACCTCTTTGCAGCTTACCTCTGCAACCTGGTTTATTAGGTTTGGATCTGTAAAGTTGCCGGGAGAGTCACCTCCGGGAACAATTTTTCCCGGCATCGAACCCTTCTCTCTCAATACTTTTGTGAGCTCCCTGGTATCAACTCCGTAGATTCCGGGAACGCCAAACTCTTTGAGCCATTGATCGAGACTCTTCACGGCATTCCAGTGACTGTACTTAAAGGAGTAGTCGGAAATAACCAGCCCTCTTATATGAATCTTCTCCGATTCAAATATTTGTGAGAGACTATTTACAACTGAGTCTTCGGGCACTCCGTAATTTCCTACAAGAGGGAATGTAACGCACAATATCTGCCCGTTAAAGGAGGGATCGGTAAGACTTTCGGGATACCCTACCATCGCTGTAGAAAAAACGACCTCACCATCAATGGCTTGGTCGTTTCCAAATGAGTATCCCTCGAATACTGCACCGTTTTCCAGGTACAGGTTTGCAGGTTTTTGAGGATGCATCTTCTATTCCGGTTATGATTTTTTTTAAACTGGGCAAAGTTAAGGATAAAAGATTAAATAATACAAAACATTTTAACAGATAACAGTTACATGCTTCTGGCAAAAATATTCCACAGCTCTGCTTTAAGCTCCTGCCAGCGCCTGATGGTTGCTGATGCAAAGTTATGAGTATGATCTGTAAGTACTTGCTTACCTTTTTCAACCTCTCCTGACAGTATTAGTTCTGTAGCTTTTGCCTCTACAGAAGAAGCCATCTCAAACATCAGATCTTCGAATTTTGCAATCTGCGGCTCCAGCAATAATCTGGTTCTGTCCCAGCTTATGGTTGCAATTCTGTTGGTCTCTCTAAAAGCCCATATAGCTGCATCTTCCCTGTAACGATGCTGTCCGCAAACTCCAAAGCTTTTGGGTAAATTGATAGTGCCCGAGTAAATTGGCATTCTTGGACTCTGTGCAGGGTTGTCGAATGAGAAGTATGCAACGCCTCCCACTTCGTCGGGAAGCCAGTCTCTAAGCTGAATTATGTGTGAATAAGAGCACTGGATAACCGCTATGTTTCTCATTCTTTCTGTAATTCCGGGGCTGATGTGATTAAGAAGAGCCCTCATATCGTTGCTCATAAAGTTAGATACCGGTTTGGCAATCTCTTTATACTCTCCTTTTACTCTGTCTCTTCTTGTAACCTCAACGGCAAGGTTTTTTGTCTGATCGAATTCGGTACCCTCGTATGTCTCTCTGTAGAGAGCAATGATGTCCCTGACAGATACTTTTTTATC
>CAZPFI010000171.1:0-2722 GCA_964585795.1 uncultured Muribaculaceae bacterium
CGGTGGCTACTATACCATCGAGCAGATGAAGGAGGTTATAGAGTACGCTGCTCAACGCTATATAACCATTGTTCCCGAGATTGATGTTCCTGGCCACTCAATGGCAATACTGGCCGCTTATCCTCAGTTTAGCACAACTCCTCATATTCCTAAAGAACCTGCCATAACATGGGGGATATATAACCGTGAGAACAATGTTCTTGCCCCTTCCGACGAGGTGTTTGAGTTTCTGTCCGATGTTTTCAATGAGCTTATGGATGTCTTTCCGGGGGAGTATATTCATGTAGGAGCCGACGAATGCGCCAAGAGATGGTGGCAGGAGTCGGAGGAGACTCAGGAGTATATGAGAAAACATGGTATAAAGGATGAGAATGACCTTCAAAGATATTTTGCACACCGAATTGCTGAGGTTATTCATGCTCGTGGCAGAAAACTTGTGGGTTGGTGCGAGATGGTTGACGCCGGCCTTGTAGAGGGTGCTGTTGTTATGAACTGGCGCTCTGTAAGAACCGGTTACAAGGCAGCCGCTATGGGTCACAAAGTAATTATGACTCCGGGCAGATACAGCTACCTTAATTATGCCCAGAAAGAGAATGAAGACTCTCTGTGCCACAGACACAGGGTTGTAACTCTCGACTCTGTATATCTGTTTGAGCCGGTACCGGATACTCTATCACCTCAGGCTGCTTCCAATATTATTGGCGGTCAGGGATGTATGTGGACAGAGTACTTTCCTCACAGGCAGCGTCTGGAGTACGGCCTCTTCCCTCGTTTCTCTGCCATTGCCGAGGTTTACTGGACACTGCCGTCTCGCAAGAACTGGCCAAAGTTTCAGCTTAAACTGCTTGATCAATATGACCGTTACGACCTTTGGGGAGCAAACTATTCAACCGAATTCTTTAAAAGGTCGCGTCTGCAACGCAATAAAAACCGTACAGGAGAATGATAGAGGAGAGAGTTGACATAAAAGGAACTTATCTGTATGTAAGAACTCCGCCTGTAATAACTTTTGAGGATATGCTTGCTTCTTTGGATTTTCTCCAAAAGAGTGATCATCTGCCAAGAGAATTAAGGGTGCTGGAGGACGCAAGAGGTACAAAAGCAGATTTTCAAATAAGTGATCTCAATAATCTTGTAGAAAAGATTAAAGAGACTGCAGAATCTTTTGAGAGTATACGACACGCTGTAATACACGACTCTGCAAAGAACACAGCGTTTACAATGTTTGTCGAAAGACTGGCCAACACAAAGAATGTGGCCTATAAGGTTTTTTCGACACTGAAGGCAGCTGAGACATGGTTACGAGGTAAGATTTGTTGTAATTGATGGATTAACTGTAATCGATGCAGTATCGTCAAATGAATAATTGGGTTAGATGTGGTTTAATAAACCGTGTTGAGGTATGGCTAAAGGAGCTGGTGTGAATATAAATTTTCCTGAGAAGTTTAAGGATTATCTTCTAGAGGTTGCGGGAGACTCCCTTACACCCATTATTCTGGATGCGCTTAAAAACACACAGCCAATAACTTCAATACGCCTCAACCCTTTTAAACCTCTCCATCCTCAAACAGACTCTGTTGTAAATATGGCTCTTTCTCAGGGAGATCCTGTTCCCTGGTGCAAACAGGGCTACTATCTCAAAGAGAGACCCAATTTTACTATGGACCCCTCATTTCATGCAGGTGCCTATTATGTTCAGGAGCCAAGTTCCATGTTCCTTGCACTTCTGGAGCCGCTCTTTACAGAGATGCGCTCCCGGTATGGCAGGTCACTTAATGTATTGGATCTGTGTGCTGCTCCGGGAGGTAAAAGTACTCATCTTATCTCTGTTCTTCCACCCGACACCTCTATAGTGGTAAACGAAGTGATAAAGAGTCGTCTCTCTGTTCTTAAGGAGAATATATTAAAATGGGGGAGGCACGACATTACTCTAACGAATCTCAGGGCCGGAGATTTTTCTGACGCAGAAAATCTATTCGATTTTGTACTGATTGATGCACCCTGCTCGGGGGAAGGTATGTTTAGGAAAGACCCTGCTGCTATTGCACACTGGTCTGAGGAGAGTGTTAAGATGTGTGCTGAGAGACAGAGGGAGATTCTCGCCGGAATACGGAACTCGTTGGCTCCTGGTGGTTTTCTTGCATACTCAACCTGCACTTTCAATAATTACGAAAACGATATGAATGTGGCCTGGATTAAGAGCGAGTTTAAAGCAGAGGTTGTCTCTCTGGAAGATTTTTATCACTCTTTAGGATTAGAGCAGGAGCTCAACTCAGATATTCTGGCTGAGTGGGGAGTGTTGAAGAGTGACGAAGGAGGTTACCGTTTTTATCCGGGGGTGGCTAGGGGCGAGGGCTTCTACTTTGCATTGTTAAGAATGCCTGCAGAAACTAACAATGCTGACTTTCTCCGGAAAGGTTGTGGCTCTTCAATTAACAATAAAAAAACTGAAGAAGAAATTGATGAAGAATCTGTCATGACCACAACTCTGCTTAAAGATAATCAGGAAATTAGATATAAAGACAATCTGAGTAACAGTTACAAAGACAAACAGAGCATTGATCTTAAAGACTATAACAGCAACAGTTATAAGGATAACAATCAGGGTATTAGTTTAGAAGATAAACAGAGTATCAGCCACAATTTCAAAAACCGGCCAAAATTCAGAAATCTGCTGGATAGCCAAAACGCATCTTCTAACCATGTAAGTAAATCCGACTCC
>CAZPFI010000172.1:0-2702 GCA_964585795.1 uncultured Muribaculaceae bacterium
CGATTTCTTTGTTAACATTACAGACATGAATTACATTTGGCAACCTGTTGCAGAAAATCTTTACAATATTGTGGAGAGAAAAACCGGTAAAACCAAATGGACTGCAACAAGAGTCGATCTGGTATTCGGTTCCAATTCAATTTTACGCGCTTATGCCGAAGTTTATGCACAGGATGACAACAATGAAAAATTTGTTAAAGACTTTGTTAAAGCATGGGTTAAAGTAATGAATTCCGACAGGTTTGACATCGGCTAAAACTAAAAAGTAAATAAAACAGCACCAATGTAACTTTTTGTTTTAGTATTGTTTAGTAATTATTTATCGTGAATAACCGTTTTTTAAAAAAAACGGTTATTTGCAATTTTATTAATGCTCTTCCTTGCCATTGTTATAAATAATATGTTTAAAACTTGTATAAATGATAATATATATGTTCATTTGTATTATTAATTGCTCTATTAAATAATTCAATTAAATATGGCGCTTAAAAAAAGAGTAAGAGAAAAAAGCGAAAACATCGAACTGATGATACTTGATGTTGCAGAAGATGTATTTCTTGAAAAGGGCTACGCTTTAACATCAACCTCCGAGATAGCAAGGAGGGTAGGATGTAATCAGGCACTTATACATTACTACTTCAGGACTAAAGAGAATCTTTTTGTAAAACTATTCGAAAAGAAGTTCCTCATGTTTGTAACAGCCGTTTCTGTCTCAAAAGAGCAGTCATCTGGTTTTGAAGAGCTCATTCGCTGTATGATTTCCAAGCATCTGGAGATAATATCAGAAAACCCCCGATTGCCTCTTTTAATTATCAATGAGATGAGTGTAAATACTGAGAGATTAAATAATCTTAAAGAAAAAATCAGAAGTACTGTTGAGACTCTTACCGAAACACTCGAACCGGAACTCAAAAGAGAGATTGAAGCCGGAAGAATCAGAAAAATATCGGTAACTGATCTTATGGTTAGTATCTTATCTCTCAACCTTTTCCCCTTCATCGCCCAACCCCTGATTTCCCAGGTTCTCTCTCTCTCATGGGAAAATTTCCATAAATTTATAAAGGAGCGCGAAGAGGAGATCTTTAAATTGGTATGGAATGGAATTTCTCTAAAGTGATTAAATTATGGAGAGAAAAATAATGAGACTTTTAACTCTGATGGTATTTCTAATTTTACCATCAATTGTATACGGTCAAACAGAGAGTAAAAACAGAGATGACAGATATACACTTGATGACTGCATCTCTCTCTCTGTGGAGAACTATCCTGCAATAATACGATATGACCTCATTGAGAAAACAAAGAATTATAGTTTAACCAGTGTAAGTCGCGAAAATCTTCCTAAGGTAAGTTTTATGCTTAAAGGCAGTTATCAGTCTGATGTTACTCACATTCCAATCTCTATACCGGGCTACCCGATTACTCCGTTGAGCAAAGATCAATACTCTGCAGCAGTTTATGTCGAACAAAAAATATGGGATGGAGGAATTACCGAAGCAAGCAAAAAGGAGATACAATCCAGAGCCGAACTTGAGGTAAATGAACTGAAAAGTGAAATTTACACCATTAGAGAGAGGGTGATAAATGTGTTCCTGGGAATAATTCTCATTGACAAGCATCTAGATATCAACAAGGTGCTTCTATTCGAAACAGAGAGGATAAAAAATAAAGTAAAATCATTGGCAGATCTTGGGTATGCCTCCCAATCGGATACTCTTATTGTTGAGGCAGAGAAGGTAGCCCTTACTCAGAGAAGGGCACTTCTTTTTGCAGAGAGATTGGCTTACTCACAGGTTTTGTCAAGAATGACAGGTGTGGAGATAGACACCAGCACCACCTTAATACCTCCTCCGGGGAGTATGCCTGCCCAACTAACTGTAAAAAGAGACGAACTGACCGTATTTGAGAGCATGAGAAAGCTTGCAGAGATTAAGTACGACTTTATATACTCCAGGGATATGCCAAAAATCTCAGCATTTCTTCAATCAGGTTATGGCAGACCTGCGCTTAATATGCTCAATAATAGTTTCGATCCGTTCTATATTGCAGGAATAAAACTAATCTGGGACATTAAGGGATTCAATACAAAAAAAGAGGAGAGAAGGTTAATAGAGAACTCAATAAGATCTATAGAAAACAGAAGAGATGTATTTTTATATAATATCGACTTGAAGAAAATTACAGCTATAAATAAGATTGAGAGTATTAAGGAGCTTCTTAATGGAGATATGAAGCTGGCGGTTATCAGAGAGAGTATTTTAAATGATTCATTCACAAAGCTGGAAGAGGGAGTAATCTCTGTTACAGAACATTTAAGAGAGATGAATATGCTTGAGATTGCCAGACTGAATCTCTCTAAAAGAGAAGTTGAATTAATTATGGCTATCGAAGAGCTCAAATATATTATAAACCAATGAGAAAATTAATTTATACTATTTTAATTCTTGCAATTATTTCCGGATGCAAGGATAAGGCCGGAATCGTTGACGGGACAGGTCGTTTTGAAGCGGATGAGATTATTGTATCTGCCGAGGTGAATGGAAAGATAACTGAGTTGGAAATTGAAGAGGGGATGATTCTGCCGGCAGGAAAGGTTGTCGGATGTATAGATACAATGCAGCTTTATTTTCAAAAAATGAGACTGCTTGCAGGAAGCGATGCTGTTAAGTTCAGGAGAGCAGATGTCTCAAAGCAGATTGGAG
>CAZPFI010000173.1:0-2644 GCA_964585795.1 uncultured Muribaculaceae bacterium
TGAATACCGATGTATTGTAAGCTACCGTATTCTTATCTTTCACAGCATCCTGATTATATTCAGATATTAGGGCTTGTACAAAATCTTCCCCTTTTTGACGATTTTTGGTTCTGAGTGTTATCTCAAGAAGTGACGATTGTTTCGAAAATGTACTTACTGTAAGGTTGGCAATTATCGCTTTAGCCACAAGAGACGGATTCGAAATTGATACTACAAGAGGGTCATTCTGGAATTCCACCTCCTCTTGGTTTGCAACGTAAAACCTGCCAATTGGCAAATCGATGAAGGCAGGCAGTGATTCAATTATTGTTGTTTCACTCTTCTCAACTCCGTTTTGTATATAATGCGATTCTGCTTTTAACCCTGCCTTTGTTTGTGTGAAAATAAATTTTGTGGTTCCGGGTATCTTTTCGGGTTGGACATCCTCCATTCTTACATAAATGGGTGCATTTTTGTATAGTTCGGGTGTATGAAACCCATACTTGTTATCGTACTTGTATGTGGTGTACAGCTCAAGTGCTGTGACTATTCTTGTTATAAGGTCGGGTGATTTGAAAACACCTATTTCGTTGTCTATATTGTTTTTCCCCATGGAAAAGCCCATGTCCTGAAGCAGAAAGAGCTCTTCGGGGGCATTCTGTTCTACCTTAATGAGTACAGATGCTTTACTTTCATATATTGGTGCCTGTGTTTTAAGGTACAGATACCCTGCTGTAAGTGCAATTATAACACTAATAGCAAAAAGATACCATTTTGAAATAAATATAAATACCAGTTGTCTGAGATCAATCTCTCCGCTGCCGTCTATTGCTTCTGGTCTGTTAATTAGCTCGATATCTTTCATCTTAACGTAGAATTGTAATAAGTAGTGTTGTTATTGAAACAAGTGTTGTTAGAACTGATATTGCATAGGTCTCTCCGGTACCGATTGAAGATGCTTTTGATTTTGTTTTATTTGGCTCAACGTACAGTACGTCGTTTTGTTGCAGATAGTAAACATTTGGGTCAAGTACCAATCGTGGGTTTTGGAGGTTGATGCGGGTAATGCTCTTTTTGCCGTTGTTATCTTCTCTGATAAGCATTACATTTTCACGTTTGCCGTATATTGTCATATCTCCTGCCATTGCCAGAGCGTCAAAAATGGTACACTGTTCACTCTCTACAATAAACTGTCCGGGCCTTGCCACCTCACCTAGAACTGATACTTTATAGTTTTTGAACCTCACATTTACAATAGGTTTCTCAGTGATGTATGCCGGATGAATTTTGCTTATTATAAGATCCTGTGCCTCTGTTCTGGTTAATCCCATCAGTTTCAATCTGCCAACTATCGGGTATTCAATGAATCCGTCTTTATCAACTATATATGTCTGAAGTGTGGCTCCCTGGATGCTGTAGTTTGACGGATTGTTTATTCCCACTCCGCTCCCTGCATTGGATCCGAGGTTAAATGGTGCAGCGGCTTCTGGTACTGTTGTGTTTACCGAAATTGTAAGCACATCTTTGGCCATTATTTTTGCCTCAAATATTTTTGCATTTTGCTCAAGTTCATAAATTTGCAGCCTTTCTGCATCTACCATATAGGGTACTTGCCGGTATGAGCCGCAGGAATAAAGCGCGGCACATATCATTAAACAAATTGTTAGTCTCATTTTCATTGGGTTGTATTTATTAATTATCATTTCTGTAATAGTCTGTAAGTAACTTATCCAGTCCGCAGTAGATTGAGTTTTGACTGATGAACTCTGGTATCAGAAGCTTTAGCCTTATAACCACCTCCTGAGACTGGGTGTAACTTTGTGCAATCTGAATTATCTCTTCTACCGATGGTTTTACAAAACTGAATGAATAAGGTCTCACTTTGGCAATAAGTATCTTTTGATGGTAAGTTGGAATTGTGTTCTCCTCTTTGTTAAGAACCTCTTCATATAGCTTCTCTCCGGGTCTTAAACCGGTCTCTACGATCTTAATATCTCTTTCCGGAACTTTACCGGCCAGTCGTATCATCTTCTCTGCCAGATCATAAATCTTAACCTGTTCTCCCATGTCAAAGACATAGATCTCTCCCCCTTTTCCCGTGCAGCCTGCCTCAAGAACTAACGAACAGGCTTCCGGTATAGTCATGAAATACCGGGTTATCTCTTTGTGGGTTATTGTTACAGGGCCACCTTCGTCTATCTGTCTTTTGAAAAGTGGTACTACGGAGCCGTTTGATCCAAGTACGTTGCCGAACCGAGTGGTGACAAATTTGGTGATATTTTCTGAGTTGTTTTTTACGAGGTCGTGGTAAAGTGACTGAATATATATCTCGGCAGCCCGTTTTGTTGCTCCCATTACGTTTGTCGGGTTAACGGCTTTATCTGTAGATACCATAACGAAACGGTTCACTCCGAACTCTACGGAGAGATCGGCACATATCTTTGTTCCCATTACATTTGTCACCACGGCAGTTGATGGGTGGAACTCCATCATTGGTACATGTTTGTAAGCGGCTGCATGGAACACTATGTTTGGTCTCTCGGTGGCAAATATGTCTCTCATTTTAACAGGGTTGCTCACATTAACAACAATCGGGATAATCTCTATACCGGTGGTCTTTGTGCTAAGTTCCAGCCACAGGTCGTTGAGTGGTGTCTCGGCCTGG
>CAZPFI010000174.1:0-2596 GCA_964585795.1 uncultured Muribaculaceae bacterium
AAAACATACACAGCAATAGCACTGGCTGTAAGGGCTTTAAAAAACAAAGAGGTAAAACGACTATTGTTAACACGCCCAGCTGTTGAGGCAGGTGAAAGGTTGGGATTTCTACCCGGAGATATGAGAGAGAAACTGGACCCATACCTCCAACCGCTATACGATGCCCTTAGGGATATGATTCCTGCAAAGCGTCTTGCAGAACTTATGGAAGACGGAATAATACAAATTGCACCCCTTGCCTATATGAGAGGCCGTACTTTGGAGAGTGCCTTTGTAATTCTGGACGAGGCACAAAACACAACAATGGGTCAGTTGAAGATGTTCCTTACCAGAATGGGTAACTACTCAAAATTCATTGTTACCGGTGACGCAACCCAGATTGATCTTCCAAAGAAGAGCGACTCGGGACTGGTAAGAGGTGTAAATATGATTGGTAAGATTAAAGGTGTATCGGTTGTTAACTTCGATAAAGGGGATATCGTAAGACACCCCCTTGTAACTAAAATTGTAATGGCATTCGAGCAGGTTGAAGATTAAACTCTCAAAAGAGCTTCTCCTCCCATTTTACCGGTAGGTTTTCCTGCCGAAATTGTCCAGATACCATTTACCAGAACTTCGTTAATACCGGTTGCAAACTGGTGTGGCTGTGCAAATGTTGCAGTGTCTATGATTGTAACAGGATCAAAAACAACTATATCAGCTTTATAGCCCGGCAACAAAAGTCCTCTGTCTTTCAAACCCAATCTGGAAGCGGGCATCGAGGTACACTTTTTTACAGCAGTTGCCAGATCCATCAACCTCTCGTCTCTACAATATTTTCCGAAAAACCGGGGGAAAGTTCCGTAAGAGCGCGGGTGTGGCATACTGGTACTCAAAGGGCCCTCAGGAGAGTACACGCTGCCGTCCGACGAAGGCATCCCCAACGGGTGTGAAAGGAAAAGTTTTACATTCTCCTCAGTCATAGCAAAACCAATAATGCTGACAGAAACACGCTCCTCAATAAGGAGGTCTCTTATAAAAGGCCATGGCTCTTTCCCTGTCAGTTTAGAACACTCCTCTACATTAAGACCTATAAACCTCTTGTTCTCTTCTTGCCTGCAGGATGTAACAACAACATTTGCAGGCCCTCCAAGACGCTTGATTCTTGAGAGTGCATACTCCCCTATCCTTTTAGATGTTGCCTCATCCTTTAATCTGGCAATGATATCATCTCTACTTCCGTCTCTGTCCGAAAGGGGAATAAAAGAGGACATCCCGGTTGAAAAGGCAACATATGGATACCTGTCAAATGCAATATCAATACCCTCTGCGGCGGCCTGTTCAATTTGTCTGAGCATTGCCGGCCCTTTGTGCCAGTTTGCAGCATTCTGTGCTTTAAGGTGGGATATCTGAAGCTTAACTCCGGATTGTCTTGCAATCTCAATTGCCTCTGCAATCGACTCCTCAACTCTGTCATCTTCATTTCTCATATGGATGGCAAACAGGCCTCCGTAATTTGCAACTACTTTACACAACTCTGCTATCTCTTCGTTGGATGCATAAGAGCCGGGGGTGTACTCCAGACCGCATGAGAGGCCCATTGACCCCTGCTCCATCAGTTCTGCAAGTATAACTCTCATCTTATCTATCTGTTCCCTGGTTGCTCTCACATCATTATTCCCCACAACATATCCCCTTAACTCTCCCTGTCCAGTAAAACAGCCCATATTAATTCCGTTCTTCTGCGAAGCCAAATCGTTGAAGAAACTGTATGCAGAGTCCCATTTATCTCCCGGAAATGGTGAACTTCCGCAGTTACCTCCAATATCTGTAGTAACTCCCTGATAAATTTTGCTGTCACCTAGTGGTGCCTTAAAGAGATTACTGTCTGTATGAGTATGAATATCAATAAACCCGGGAGAAACAGCTGCTCCGTGTGCCTCAATAACGGTATCTGCACTTTTACCCAAATCTGTTGCTATTGCAACAATTTTCCCACTCTTTATCCCAATGTCTGCAGTATAGGGTTTCCCACCCTCACCGTTATAAATGACTCCTCCCCTGATAATAGTGTCAAACCGGTTTCCGGCCTTTAATATGCTGCCTCCTGCAAAGCCGAAACCCAATGCAGCTCCTGTCAAAACCGAGCTTTTTAAAAAACTCCGTCTGGAAATTTTGCTACCCATATTATCTGTTTTTATAAATTAAGTTACCTTATTTTAATGCCCTTGCTCTTATAAACCTCAAAATTTCCGTTTTGAGAATATATAAGATAGCCCTCAATGCCCTGTGTGTTTTCAATTGTTTCAATTGCCTTCTCCAACCCTGCTACCATAAAGAATGTTGCATAGGCATCTGCTATCATTGAACTCTGTGCTGTAACGGTTGCGCTTAAAAGAGTGTTTTTTGCAGGAAAACCTGTTACAGGGTTAATCGAGTGCGAATACTTCTCACCCTCCTCCTCAAAATATTTACGGTAATTGCCCGATGTGGCCAGGCCGCCCTCTCTCAATAGAATAACATCCTGAATATAAGCCCCCTGCACCAGATTCCCCTCCTGTGGTTTATCAATTCCTATCCTCCACGCTTTTCCTTTAGGGTTTACTCCTTTACAATG
>CAZPFI010000175.1:0-2554 GCA_964585795.1 uncultured Muribaculaceae bacterium
TCTCAATTAAAGTAGCATAATCGGTGCTTCTGCCCTCCCAGATAAGAGGACCGAAAGCACCTGAAGGGCTTATCCTCGCGCTTACACTCTGGTTTACATTAAGAAAAGAGATAATGTAGGAAAATTTTTCTGAAACAGAACTTACAACACCAACAACGCCGTTGGAGGTTATAACACCCATATCCTCTTTTATTCCGTCTCTTCTTCCTCTGTCTATAATTATGTAATTATGCAGCTTATTTGTGCTGTTTGATATGACCTTTGCAGGAATGAGGGTAAAGTGGGGGTCGATATATTCCGGTTGCACAATATCGTCAAATAAGCCGACTCTGCTTTTGAGGAGTTCCAGCTCATTTTTAAGAACGCGGTTCTCTTCGAGAAGAATGTTGTTTACCTTTTTGAGCGCGAAATAGTATTGAATATCAGAACTTAAAGAGGAGACCCCCGATTTAAAGAACATAAGTACTCCGGATATTTTTACCTGCTGAAAAATGCTGTCTTTGGCAATCATTAAAAAAGATGCTGCCTGCAGGGAGAGAAATAGCAACAGGGTATAAAGGCCGCGAAGTATCGGAGTTTTTCTCCACATCTGTTATCTCATTAAGAACGAGTGTTTTTCTGTGTTTTTCAGAGCAATGCTGGTACCTTTGGCAACTGCAAGAAGCGGATCTTCCGAAACATGAAAGCGGATATTAATCTTCTCGTAAAGACGCTTGTCAAGCCCTCTGAGGATTGCACCCCCTCCTGTAAGAAATATACCGTTCTGTACAATATCGGAGTAAAGTTCCGGCGGAGTCTGCTCCAGAACCTGAATAATTGCCGCTTCAATTTTAACAAGAGACTTATCTATACTATGCGCAATCTCCTGACTGGTAACACTTACCTCTACCGGGTGGGCAGTCATAAGATTCGGTCCTCTTACAGCATATGGTTCCGGGTACTCATCCAGCTCGGACATTGCGGCTCCTACTTTAATTTTAATGTCTTCTGCAGTGAGTTCTCCAATCTTTATCGAGTGCTGCTGTCTCATATACTGCTGTATTTCGTATGTGAAGACATCTCCCGCAACCCTGATACTTTGGTTTATTACAATACCGCCAAGTGAAATTACAGCAATCTCCGTTGTGCCTCCTCCAATATCCACAACCATATTTCCGGTTGGGGCTTCAACATCAATTCCTATGCCTATAGCTGCTGCCATTGGTTCGTATATCAGATACACATCCCTGCCTCCGGCATGTTCGGCAGAGTCTCTTACCGCCCTAATCTCAACCTCGGTACTACCCGATGGTATACATACTACCATCTTAAGACTGGGAGTAAAAAATGAGTTGCGGTAATTAATCATCTTGATAAAGCCCCGGATCATCTGCTCGGCAGCGTTAAAATCTGCTATTACACCATCGCGTAAAGGCCTTATTGTTTTTATGTTTGCATGTGTCTTGCCGTGCATCATCCGGGCTTTTTGCCCAAACGCAATTGGTTTGCCGGTATTTTGATCTATCGCCACAATCGATGGCTCATCCACGACAATTTTGTCGTTCATAAGAATAATCGTGTTGGCAGTTCCAAGGTCGATAGCCAGCTCTTGTGTCAAAAAAGAGAATGCCATATTTAGTTGTATGTCTAGTGTTTAAAGTGTCTTATTCCTGTTGTTACCATCGCAATTTTATTATTATTGCAGTAGTCGATGCTCTCGGAGTCCTTAACCGAACCACCCGGCTGAATTACGGCAGTTATACCCGCCTTATGTGCAATCTCAACGCAATCGGGGAAAGGGAAGAATGCATCTGAAGCCATAACTGCCCCTTTGAGCGAAAGTCCAAAGCTTTGTGCTTTTGCTATTGCCTGTTTAAGCGCATCTACTCGCGAGGTCTGTCCTATACCGGATGCTACCAGTGTGTTGTTTTTTGCCAGCACAATGGCATTCGACTTTGAGTGTTTTACCAGTTTATTGGCAAAAATCATATCTGCAATCTCTTTGTCTGTTGCTGTTTTATCCGTTACAGCTGTAAGTGAACTTTCGGTTTCGGTAGCAGCATCCCTGTCCTGAACAAGCACTCCTCCCAGAAGCGACCGGTACTTTTTGTCAGTTACCAACGAACCGCTGTTTGTGAGTATAATTCTGTTTTTCTTTTGCTCAAATACTTTAAGGGCACAGTTTGTATATGATGGGGCAATTACAACTTCAAAGAATATCTTGTTCATCTCCTCAGCTGCGGCTGAGTCAATCTGACGGTTTGTTACAATTATTCCTCCGAATGCAGAGACAGGATCTGCCTCCAGTGCGGCCTCCCATGCCTCCTTAACAGTTGGGCGCGAAGCACAGCCGCATGCGTTGTTGTGTTTGAGAATTGCTACGGTTGTATCTTCAAAATCTGAGATAAGTTCAATTGCGGCCTCAATATCAAGCAGGTTATTATATGAAATCTCCTTTCCGTGCAGCTTCTGCGGTATGCCCGATTCGGGACCGTAGTAGAGTGCTTTTTGATGAGGATTCTCCCCGTATCTCAGAGGAGTTGAAGCTATCTGACTCTCCTTGAATGCCTCCACA
>CAZPFI010000176.1:0-2550 GCA_964585795.1 uncultured Muribaculaceae bacterium
ATATCGACTATAATCTCCACAAGGAGCTTTTAGAGCGATACGCATCACTTAACCTCAAGCCATACGGTGGGTTTATCAATCCTAAAATCGTCCCTGTAACTAGGCGCGGAAAAGTTGTCGATTACAAAGTAGAGTACCCCGACAACTTCCTGGAACAAATGTTAGAATACGGTAAAAAATACTCTAATCTCTAAATACTGTCGGGATCTTCGTCGTCAATTTTTCCGGACCACAAAAACTTATTGGTCTCCCTGACAAGAACACCTGACAGAAGCAGCAGAGCCAGCAGGTTTGGTATTGCCATAAGAGCATTCATACTATCGGCAATGCTCCACACAAGTGACAGATTTAGCACTGCACCTGCAAATACAGCTACTATCCAAAGGAGTCTGTAGCCCAGAATAAGTTTTTTGCCTCCGAGATACTCAACTGCCTTCTCACCATAGTAGGACCACCCCAATATGGTTGAGAAGGCAAATGTTACTATACCTACCGAAAGGATTATTGGTCCAACAAATGGGATTTTCGCAAAAGCCGCCTGAGTAAGTGCTCCTCCCTGTGTATGATCAATATCTGGATGGGCCAGAACAGAGCTGACTAAAACAAGACCGGTTAATGCACAGACGATAACTGTATCCCAGAATGTTCCGGAAGCAGATACCAACGCCTGTCTTACCGGATTTCTTGTTTGGGCAGCAGCTGCAACAATCGGAGCAGAGCCCAAACCCGACTCGTTTGAGAACAGACCTCTTGCAATACCAAACCTTGCAGCCATCATTACAGTGGTACCTACAAATCCCCCACCTGCGGCTTTTGAAGAGAATGCCGACTCAAAAATCAGTGCTAAGGCATCTTTTAAGTACGCACCGTTAATGTAGAGAATAATAATACACCCAATTACATAAAAAAAGGCCATAAAAGGCACAAGTGTTCCGCAAACCCTGGCTATTCCCTTTACTCCGAAAATTATTACCAAAGCAGTCGCCAAACTGATACCGAGTCCTGAGATATATGGTGAAATTGAATATGTTTCCTTCAACAGAAGGGAGATTGAATTTGCCTGTACTGTGTTTCCTATACCAAATGCAGCCACAGCGGTAAAAATACAGAATAAAACAGCCATCCACTTCATTTTAAGCCCTTTTTCCAGAGCATACATCGGACCACCCAACATTGATCCGTCTGCGGTCTTTTGACGATACTTAATAGCAAGTAGTCCTTCAGAATACTTGGTTGCTATACCAAAAACCCCGGTAATCCAGCACCAGAAAACAGCTCCGGGCCCTCCCAAAGCCACAGCTGTAGCAACACCGACAATGTTCCCGGTTCCGATTGTTGCGGCAAGTGAGGTGGCCAAGGCACCAAACTGACTAACATCACCGCATCCGGTTTTATCTTTTGTAACCGAAAGTCTGATTGCTGTTAAAATTTTCCTCTGTGGAAATTTGAGAATAATCGTTAAATAGAGGTGAGTTCCAAGCAGTAAAATAATCATGGGCCAGCCCCACAAAACTGCACTCACCTGCTCTACAATCGCAGAGAAGTTTTCCATAGTTTCTGTTTATTTTTATAGTTTAAGATAAGTATCTTTGCAAAGATAAAAAAACAGAAGAACCATACAACAAAGAACAATTTGAAAAAACACATTTATTTGGCAGCAGCCTCTCTTATGGTGGGGTTAGGTACCTTGGGTGTTTTCCTTCCCTTGCTTCCTACAACCCCTTTTCTTTTAGCCGCATGTTATTTTTACATGAATTTAACATGTAAAAGACTCAGATGGTTGTTATCTCACAAGTACCTTGGTCCTTACATTCACTCTTATATCTCTAAAGAGGGGATTCCCATTGAAATAAAAATAAGAACTATAACACTTCTTTGGGCAACTATCTTAACCACTGCTATTTTCGCCACTAACACATTACATGTCAGAATCATTCTGATAATCATTGCAACGGGTGTCACAATTCATCTTTCCATGAAAAAAACCAGGAAAAAAAAGGGAGGCCATTTCTGACCTCCCGTGCTCCGTGGTAATTACAAACCTTACATCTGTCATTTTTGATCACCTAACCTAAAACATCACCTCCGGTTTGTATTCACAGAACATTAACTCCCTACAATCTCCTTTACCGCAGCCACAGCTTTGTCGTAATCTGGCTCATCAAGGATATCTTTGGTAATCTGAACATATCTGACGATACCTGATTTGTCGACAATCACAACACCTCTTGCCAATAGTTGATTTTCTTTAACCAAAAAACCATATTCCAAACCAAATTTCGAATACTTAAAATCAGATAGTGTGTGTATATTGTTTATCCCTTCTGCGGCACAAAAGCGTCCGAGAGCAAAAGGAAGGTCTTTTGAGATTGTAAGAATTACCACATCATCTGACATTTCCGTTGCCCTTTTATTAAATGTTCTTGCCTGGTTTGCGCACACCGGTGTGTCTATAGACGGAAAAACACTGATCACCACAATTTTATCATGAAAATCAGTCAGTTTCACATCTTTAAAAGCATTATCCGATGCTACTATCTCCGGAGCTTT
>CAZPFI010000177.1:0-2526 GCA_964585795.1 uncultured Muribaculaceae bacterium
TTCAGAAAAGAGCTGTGTGAAGAGCTTAATCTTAAAGCTATTGTATTTGGAGGCTGAATGCCTAACTATCACAAATACTCCGACAAGTATACCCCTAAACAATACATAGATAAAATCAGATCCAAAGAGATAGACGACCCTGTTATAAACTTCCAACTATCCAATGATTTTTTACCCGTAAGAATTTTGAAAGGTTATCTGGAGGGTGATGTTTTATCAAAGGATTATGCATTACTACTCAGGTGGGATAATATCTATTATGAAAAGAGATCATTAAAAGCTCAGGTAAACAAAAGAGTGGTTCGCCTTGGACTGGTACAATGGCAAATGAGGCCATATAACAATATTGAAGAAATTATTGAACAAGCAGAATTTTTTATTGATGCACTTAGCGGATATAAAAGTGACTTTGCTATGTTTCCAGAATTTTTCAATGCTCCTTTAATGGCTAAATACAACCATCTGAGTGAGCCGGATGCTATAAGAGAGCTGGCAAAGTACACTCAGCCGCTAACAAACGAACTCTCTCGCCTGGCCGTCTCATACAACATAAATATAATAACCGGGAGTATGCCTGAGATTATCGGCGGAAATCTTTACAATATCGGATATCTGTGCAAACGTGACGGGACTACCGAGGGGTACGAAAAAATTCATGTCACTCCCGACGAAGACAGAGTATGGGGGCTTAAAGGAGGAAACGGGTTAAAGACCTTTGATACAGATGCCGGTAAAATCGGGATACTCATATGTTACGACGTTGAGTTTCCTGAACTTGGCCGTCTTTTGGCTGAAGAGGGTATGGACATTTTGTTTGTGCCTTACTTAACAGACACTCAAAACGGATACTCAAGAGTAAGATACTGTGCACAATCAAGGGCTATTGAAAATGAATGCTTTGTAGCTATTACCGGCAGCGTCGGGAACCTGCCAAAAGTTCAGAATATGGATATTCAATATTCTCAGTCAATGGTTTTTACCCCCTGTGACTTCCCTTTCCCTGTAAATGGCATCAAATCTGAGGCAACTCCTAACACAGAGATGATACTTATATCAGACCTTGATCTTGATCTTTTAAGAGAGCTTCACAATTACGGAAGTGTAAGAAATCTGAAAGACAGAAGAGGAGATATATATCAGGTGAACCGGATCTAAATATTTGAGATATGGCTCAATTATTGTACTTTTGTCGTTTGACAGAATAGCAACCAATAAACTATCAGAATTAACAACTTATATCAGTTATGATTAACCATTTCTTAACTACTCTCGGGCAAGATGCAATTGAAGCTGTTGCTCAGATTTCTCCTGTAAGGGAAGAACTCTCTTTCTCTCTTATAAGCATGGCATTAAAGGGCGGATGGATAATGCTCCCCCTGCTGGCTCTATCAATTTTAGCTCTATATATATTTGGAGAACGGTGGTGGGCTATCAGAAAAGCTTCTTATGTTGATGAGAATTTTATGAGAAATATTCACGATTATATTCACGAGGGTAAAATAAAAGCCGCCATAAACCTCTGCAAATCCAGCGAAACACCTATTTCAAGGCTCATAGAAAAGGGGATTGAAAGAATTGGCAGACCTCTGACCGATATACAGACCGCTGTTGAAAACATGGGTAATGTCGAAGTTTCACGCCTGGAAAAAGGGTTACCGATGCTTGCCACTATTGCAGGGGGCGCACCAATGCTTGGTTTCCTGGGAACAGTTATAGGTATGATTCAGGCTTTTTACAATATGTCACAAGCTGGCAGCAATGTAGATATCACTCTTTTATCCGGAGGTATCTATACTGCAATGGTAACAACAGTTGCCGGACTTACAGTCGGAATTCTTGCATATTTTGGATACAACTATCTCACTGCAAAAATTGACGACCTTGTGTATAAAATGGAGAGCAATACCATCGAATTCATGGATCTTCTTCACGAGCCGGCGGATAAATAATAACGAGTATTCTTATGTCAATCAAACGCAGATCAAAAGTCAACCCGTCGTTCAGCATGTCATCCATGACTGACATAGTTTTTCTTTTGCTGATATTCTTTTTGGTGACCTCAACTCTGGTTAACCCAAATGCCCTCAAGCTGCTGTTACCAAAAAGCACAAACCAGATATCATCAAAACCAATAGTAAGTGTCTCTATCAAACACTATGTTCAGTCAAATACTTTTTCATACCATATTAACGGGAACAACACTCCGGTACCACTTAACGATGTAGAAAGACTACTTCAGCAAGAGCTTATGGATTCTGACGACCCAACAGTATCGCTGCATGTCGACCGTACAGTTCCAATGGAACAGGTAGTTAATATTATGAACATAGCAAAAAGAAATCAGTACAGAATTATTCTTGCTACAGCACCTGAGTAAAATTACACTTAACACAGATGTCTAAGATTCCTAAAAGAGCAACCAAAGAGGAGCATAGAGCTAAATTTATCGGGGCCTCAATTGCTGTCGGCTTTCACCTGATGGCAGCACTACTCTTTTTTACTACATGATTCAAAGCAGTCTACCCT
>CAZPFI010000178.1:0-2420 GCA_964585795.1 uncultured Muribaculaceae bacterium
CTTATCGACACTCTTGCACTCTCTAAAAAAGAGGTGAAAAAGATTCTCAAGATGTGTCGCAAACACAACATAGAGATGATTCCGCTGATAGATCTGCTGGGGCATCAATCCGGGCGTAACGGACTGGGAATGCTGCTTAAAGTTTATCCTCAGTTTGAGGAGACTCCTATGGAGTTTGGTAACGATCCGGCAAGACTTCCCATGAATGGCTTTAATATGAGGAGCTATTGCCCAAATCATCCGGATGTTCACAAGGTTGTATTTGATGTGGTTGACGAGATATGTGAGGTGTTTGAATCGGATGTATTTCATGCAGGAATGGATGAAGTGTTTGACATTGGCAACGACAGGTGTCCCAGATGTGCGGGAAAAGATAAAGCAGAGCTGTTTGCACAGGAGGTGTGGACAATCCGCAACCATTTGGCATCTAAAGGAAGAAAAATGTGGATGTGGGGAGACCGTTTGCTTGACGGAAGAACAATAGGCCTTGGAAGGTGGGAAGGGAGCTACAACAATACACACAGGGCAATTGATATGATACCAAAAGATGTAACAATCTGCGACTGGCACTACGAGAGGGCTGACCTTACTGCTGCTCTTTTTGCAATGAAAGGCCTGGATGTAATGACTTGCCCGTTTAGAAACCCGCATACTGCTGTTATGCAGGCAGAAGATATGGTAAGATTTCGCCAGAACTCGGCAAGAGTAATGAAAGAGCGGTTCCGTGGGGTGCTTCATACTGTATGGTCAAGTACCGGTATTTTCCTTGATGGCTTCTATGGAAGAACACCTGTGGACGAGAGGACAGGCGACAGAACCCCTTGGGAAGCTTTCCGCCGCATGTACGACCGAATAGCGGAGTTTTAATCATTTGTATAATAACCTGACATCCAGTGTAAATTTTTTTATTCTCAGTTATTTTTGAAATAATTATTTTATATATTTGTTGTAATTGATAAAATTTTATCCTACTAAATTATGGCAAAGGAAGATAAAAAGAATTGTGAAACCTGCAATGGAACTGGTTCTGTTTACAAAACCCGCACATGTGGCAAATGCGATGGTAAGGGTAATGTAGGTGAGAGTATCTGCAATAATTGCTGGGGGTCCGGTACAATTTCTGAAAAAGTAAAATGCAGTAATTGTAATGGTACAGGAGAAGTTTAATTACAACTCTAAGTATTGATTTTGATGAGAAAAGGAATTATAATTGTTATGGAAAATTTATGAAAACACTTACCCTTTCCATCAAGCAAATCTATTTTAACCAGATACTGGATGGTATAAAAACGATTGAATCCAGAGATGTAAAGCCCTCCGGGGATTCCAAGTATGTTTACTATACAGATCTTAAGTCTAAGAGAGAGTTCAAAACCTGGAGAGAGATTCCTGCCGATGTGGGGGATATTGAGATTAACCCTGTTTCGTACGATGCTATTAAGCTATATACAGGCGCCTATAAAGGCAAGAGACCATCTTTAACGGTAGAAGTTCTGGGTGCCGAGGTCTTTTTTTTGGTAAATGAGAAAAATGAACAACTCTATATAGAAGAGGATGGAATAGAGTTTCCGGCAATAATGATAGACTACCGGTTGGGAGCAATACTTAACAGCCAAACCGGAAGCTAAATTGAAAGGTAAATTAACTGCCCAAAACTGCCAGCATTCTTTGAATTGAGGGAAGTGCCAGTTTTTGGATTCTCTCGTCTACCTTAATCTCATAACTGTCATCGTTAAGAGCGCGTAATACCTTCTCCAGGGTTATTTTACGCATTTGATAACACCTGTTGTACTGGTCGCCGGGGATGAACTCTTTGCCGGGATTCAGGCGTTTCATCTGATGAATTACACCCGGCTCGGTAACAACAATAAACTGTTTTGCCGGTGATTCAGTTGCTCTGCGCACCATACCTGTTGTTGAGAGGATAAATACATTGGGTCTCATAAAAATCGAAGGGTCGTGTGAACATGCACTTTCGGGATGTATCAGTACCTCTGCAGCGGGATATTTGTTAATCAGCTCTTCAACTACATCGGTTGTAAAATATTCATGTACACAGCAGTCACCGTCCCAGATATCAATATCACGCCCCGAAACCACCTTTGCATAAGCTGCAAGATTCTTGTCGGGGCCAAAGAGTATTTTTGTGCCTTCGGGAATGCTTTCAATAACCTGCAGTGCGTTTGCCGATGTGCAGCAGATATCTGTAACGGCTTTAACCTCTGCAGTGGAATTAACATAGGTTACAACCACTCCTCCCGGGTTTTTTCTCTTCCACTCAAGAATATCATTTGCGGTTATACTGTCTGCAAGTGAGCAACCTGCAGTATGATCCGGCAAAAGCACTCTCTTCCCCGGAGATATGATAGAGGCGGTTTCGGCCATAAATTTCACTCCGCAGAAAACAATAACCTTTGCAT
>CAZPFI010000179.1:0-2387 GCA_964585795.1 uncultured Muribaculaceae bacterium
GACTTAGGATCTGGTGCCGAGAGGCGTGGGGGTTCGAGTCCCTTTGCCCGCACAAGTTAAGCAGATACCCTTTGGGATATCTGCTTTTTACTTATTGGATAGATTTAGAAACAATTGGATATTTATGAAAATCACACAGAAGAACACCGATAACCTTACTATGGTTGTCACACTGAACATCGGGAAAGAGGATTATGCTCAGAAAACCAAAAAAATTCTTAACGATTACAGAAAAAACGCCGAAATTAAAGGGTTCCGTAAAGGGATGGTTCCAATGGGGCTGGTTGAAAAGATGCACGGCAGGAGCGCTCTTCTGGATGCTGTTAACGGCACCATATCTGATGGACTAAACAAGTACATTGAAGAGAAAAAAATAAACCTCATAGGCGAGCCGCTCCCTTTTGAGGAGGAGAAAAACAAAATTGACTGGGAGAAGGACGAAGAGTTTGAGGTATCCTTTGAACTTGCACCTGCTCCCGAGATTAATCTTGAACTTACTTCCGCAGACAAGATAGTTTATTATAACCCTGTTATAACCAAAGATGAAATAGCTGCCTTCCGCAGCAACCTGCTGAAGCAGTTTGGAACGCTTGTGAATACCGATATAATAACTGAGGACGATTTTATAATTGCAGATCTTAATCAGGGAGAGACAAGAATTGAGGGTACCTATATTGCACTTCGTTCCATTGAGGATAAGAAGATTAAAAAGAGCTTTATCGGCAAAAAATGTGGAGAGGAGTTAACAATAGATGTAAATAAAGCTTTTGAGAACGAAACCGACAGGGCTGCTCTGTTAAAAGTTAAAAAAGAGGAGCTTGCAGGAATTGAACCTATTTACAATGTAATTGTTAAAGAGATTAAGCGTTTTGCGGAAGCAGAGGTTAACCAGGAGTTCTTTGATAAAGCTTTTGGAAAAGATGCAGTGAAAACTGAGGAGGAGTTTAGTGCAAAAATTGAGGAGAGGATTAAGGCCGAGTTTGAACAGGAGAGTGAGTACCGCTTTATGCTTGATGCAAGGGAAGCTCTCATAGAGAAGGCCGCAATATCACTTCCGGAAGATTTTCTAAAAAGATGGCTCTTTACTGCAAATGAAGGCAAATTTACCATGGAGGAGATAGATAAAGACTTTAACCTCTTTTTAAAGGATTTCCGCTGGCAACTAGTAAGACAGTATCTCACCAAACAGCAGAATATTAAGATTACCAGGGAAGATCTGCTTAACCATGCAAGAAAAGTTGCTGCTTATCAGTTTGCAATGTATGGTTTAAATAATGCTCCTCAGGAGCAGATTGACACCTATGCAGAGTCACTATTGAAAAATGAGAAAGAGGGTAGGAGGATCGTTGAAAAAGTAGAAGATGACCTTGTTATCAACTATGTAAGGTCGGTTATCACACTCGATGACAAAAAGATCTCTTTGGAAAAGATTAAAGAGTTGAACAAGTAGATAATATTAAATTTTAAAAGTCATGGCTACGGATTTCGAAAAATATGCAACAAAACACAAAGGCATTAGCAGCCTTACTCTGCACAGGGTTAACTCCCTTTACGGGGCCTATATCAACCCTACCATTATCGAGGAGAGGCAACTGAATGTTGCAGCCATGGATGTTTTTTCGCGTCTTATGATGGACAGGATAATATTCCTTGGAGTTCCAATTAACGACGATGTTGCCAACATTATTCAGGCACAGCTTCTTTATCTCGACTCTACAGAATCGAAGTCGGACATACAGCTATACATAAACTCTCCCGGAGGCGGAGTTTATGCCGGGCTTGGCATATATGATACAATGCAACTGGTTAGTTCTGATGTTGCAACCATTTGTACCGGAATGGCTGCCTCTATGTCTGCAATACTTTTAACTGCCGGAGCAAGAGGGAAACGATCTGTATTGCCTCATTCCAGAGTTATGATTCATCAGCCGATGGGAGGTGCCGAAGGTCAGGCAAGTGATATTGAGATAACTGCTAGACAGATAACTACTCTCAAAAAAGAGCTGTATGAGATAATCTCCCTTCATACAGGTAAGCCTGTTGCCACAATTGAAAAGGATGCAGACAGAGATTACTGGATGAGAGCAAACGAGGCAAAAGAGTACGGAATGATTGATGAAATTCTAACAAATCCAAATAAAAAATAGATGGCAGTCTCTGGATATAACGACTACTGCTCTTTTTGCGGACGCGGAAAAGATGAGGTGGATGTACTCATTGCCGGGGACATTGCTTCTATTTGTAACGACTGTGCGCAACAGGCCCTGGATTATTCAAAAGAGGCACTCAGTGCTAAAAGGGCAAAAAACGGAAAGAGTTCAAAAGCAGGCAAGCTATTAAAACCCAAAGAGATAACAGCTTTTCTCGACCAATATGTTATTGGACAG
>CAZPFI010000180.1:0-2308 GCA_964585795.1 uncultured Muribaculaceae bacterium
GTTAAATAGCCATGATACAGCAAGAATCGAGATTATTGGTGGCAGACAACAGCGGTGCAAAAGAGGTACTTTGTATCCGTGTTTTGGGGGGAACCCGCCGCCGTTATGCCGGAGTTGGCGATAAAATTGTGGTCACCGTTAAGAGTGCAATACCGGGTGGTGACACCAAAAAAGGTACTGTTTCAAAGGCAGTGATAGTTCGTACAAAAAAAGAGATTCGTCGGTCTGACGGCTCTTATATTCGTTTTGATGACAACGCATGCGTACTTCTCAACAATCAGGGTGAGGTTCGTGGAACACGTATCTTCGGCCCGGTTGCAAGAGAGCTGCGCGATAACTATATGAAAATTGTATCTCTGGCACCCGAGGTGTTATAATATTTAAGAAATATGAACAAGAAACTACATATTAAAAAAGGTGATACGGTTTTTGTAAATGCCGGTGATGACCGCGGAAAAACCGGAAAGGTTCTTGAGGTTTTAACCAAAAAGAGTCGTGCCATTGTTGAAGGAATCAATTTGGTGAGTAAGCATACCAAGCCAAACGCCAAACATCCTCAGGGAGGCATTATTAAGCAGGAGTCTCCGGTTCACATCTCAAACCTGCAGATAGTAGATCCCGTAAAAGGTGGTCCTACACGTATTGGTCGCCGTTTGAATGATAAGCAAAAATTAGTTCGTTACTCGAAAAAATCTGGAGAGGAGATCAAATAATGGCAAAGAATAAAGAAGCAGCACCAAAAAAAGCGCCTGCCAAAAATCAGCCGGCAAAAGCAGAGAAACAGGTAAAAGAGGCCAAAACTCAGGGTGCACAGGTTATTGTGAAAGGGTATGTTCCAACCCTTCAGAAAAAGTATAAAGAGGAGATTGTAGCAAAGCTTCAGAAGGAGTTTGGTTTCACTTCGGTGATGCAGGTACCCAAGCTGGTTAAGATTGTTATCAACCAGGGTATCGGGTCTGCAACTCAGGATAAGAAACTTGTAGATGTGGCTCAGCAGGAGTTGACAATCATTACAGGGCAAAAAGCAGTACAGACCGTATCGCGAAAAGACATCTCAAACTTCAAGTTAAGAAAAGGGATGCCAATTGGGGTTAAAACAACCCTTCGCTCTACAAAAATGTACGAGTTCCTTGAGAGACTTATTTCGGTATCGTTACCCCGCATAAGAGACTTTAAGGGTATTAACGAGAAATTTGACGGGAAAGGCAACTATACTTTAGGTATAAAAGAGCAGATAATATTTCCGGAAATTGATATAGATAAGATAACCAAGATAATGGGCATTGAGATTACCTTTGTAACTTCAGCTGCCGGTGATGAGGAGGCATTTGCCCTTCTCAGGGAGTTTGGACTGCCTTTTAAAAACATCAAGAAATAATCTTTAAAAAGAGAAGATAGATAATGGCAAAAGAATCAATGAAGGCGCGCGAAAGAAAACGCGAAAGACTAAATGCCAAATATGCAGAGAAACGCAAGGCCCTTAAAGAGGCCGGAGACTATGCCGCTTTGGATAAACTTCCAAAGAACTCAAGCCCTGTCCGTTTGCATAACAGATGCTCTATTACCGGAAGACCAAAAGGATTTATGCGTATTTTCGGTATCAGTCGCATTCAGTTTCGTGAAATGGCCAGTAAAGGTCTTATACCGGGAGTTCGCAAAGCAAGCTGGTAGATAAGAGACGGTGCGAGCCGTTTTATAAATAGATTAATTAGTTGGATATCGGGCACTTTATGGTGTCGTGGAATCTTTAAAACAAAAACAAAAATGACTGATCCAATTTCAGATTTTTTAACGAGGGTGCGTAACGCATCTATGGCAGGACACAAAGTGGTTGAGATACCTGCCTCAAAGGTAAAACTGGAAATTACCCGCATTCTACACGAGAAGGGGTACATTCTCAGTTATAAACTTATTGAAGGAACACCCTTCAATACAATAAAGATAGCTCTCAAATATCATCCGGAGACAAAGAAATCGGCAATCAAGAAGATTTCCAGAATAAGCCGTCCGGGTTTGAGAAAGTATGTCAATGTAGATGAACTGCCAAGAGTTCTTAACGGACTCGGTGTTGCAATCATATCCTCTTCAAAAGGGATGATTACAGATAAGGAGGCAAGAGATCTGAATGTTGGCGGAGAGGTTATCTGCTATGTTTATTAATTAACTAAATAAGATATAATGTCACGAATAGGAAAATTACCTGTAAACCTTCCGGCCGGAGTTACCATTACGGTAAGCCCGGATAATGTGGTTAAGGTTAAAGGCCCGCTCGGAGAACTTTCACAAAAGGTGGATGCCGATATTAGAG
>CAZPFI010000181.1:0-2293 GCA_964585795.1 uncultured Muribaculaceae bacterium
TTGAGTCACGATTTCTTCACTTTCCTCGCTTTGATGCTCCTGTTTACGGTGATTTGATTGCGAAGTTTTTAAGAGGTGATCTGGGTACTATTGAAAGTGTTCATCCGGTTTTGGTAGCATTGCTTTTTGCAGGAGACAGAAAGGAGGCATCGGACACAATAAGGAGATGGCTAAATAGTGGTTATTGCGTGATTCTGGACAGGTACATCTATTCTAACATAGCTTTTCAGTGTGCTAAAACATCAGACTCCACAGAGTCTAAGTGGTTGCGAGATTGGATTTTAGACTTGGAATACTGTAAATTCAACATACCGGCACCTGATTACAATATTTTTCTTGATGTTCCGTTAAGTTTTGTAGAGAGCAAATTGACTTCGGGCAGAGTAGGGGAAGATAGAGAGTATCTTGAGGGTAAGCAGGATATTCACGAAGAGAGCCTCACTTTTCAGGAGAGAGTCAGAGAGATATATATCAGAGAGTGTGATTTGGGCAACGAATTAATAAGAGTTGATTGTTCTGACGGTAGCGGAGATATTCTAAAACCTGACGAGATATTCCATAAAATTAAAATGCTTATAGAGATAGAAAGATGAGTGTATTGAGAGCAATATCAAGAGTGATTCTGGGTTTAACCTTTCTATTCAGTGGGTTTGTTAAAGTAATCGACCCCGTTGGAGTAGGCCTTATTATTGAGGAGTATTTCAAAATAGCCGGATTTGGATCCTTTCCTTTTTTTTATCAGACTATGGGAGTGATGTTGTCTGGTTCTGAGATGCTTCTAGGCATAACGGTTTTATTGGGTTTAAGAATGAGGCTCTCATGCATAGTAATGTTCGGGTATCTCTCTTTCTTCACAGTTATCACCTTTTTCCTTGCAATTTTTAACCCTATAAGTGACTGCGGATGCTTTGGAGAAGCTGTTAAACTAACAAACTGGCAAACTTTTTATAAGAATTTGGTTTTAATGCTGTTTGGAATAGTTTTATTACTTCAGAGGGATAAATTTATTCCGATTGCTCCTGTAAAATGGGAGTGGATTTTTACGGGAGGATTTGCAGCTTTTATTGCAATTCTATCTTTTTACTCATTCAGGAACCTTCCTATGATTGATTTTATGGAGTTTAAAGTGGGGACAAATATAAGGGAGCGCCTTAATTTTGTTTCTCAAAAGGACGACATATCATTTGAGACAACTCTTATTTATTCAAAAAACGGTAGAAAATACGAATTTACGATAGACAATCTTCCGGACTCTACCTATACATTTGTAGATTCCAAAACAAAAGAGGTTAGCCGGAGCAGACTCCGTCAGCCGTTAGATTTTGCAGTTACAGATGATGCCGGTAATTATATAACAGACTCTTTATTATCTTTAAAAGGACCTCTGTTTATTGCAGTCTCTCCATTTATAGAAACAATGAGAACCGGTGCCATTAAAAGATTGAGCCTCTTTTATGATTCGGTTAAAGCAAGAGATTATCACTTTATTATGCTTACCGGATCATCACAAAATAATATTAATATAGCGGTTGATGAGAATAATATTGATTTTGATATTTTTAGTTCAGACTTCAAAACACTATATGCGCTAAACAGATCTAACGGAGGGGTTGTTTATATGAAAGATGGCGTTGTGATTTCAAAGTGGTCTTCACACTCTCTTCCAGTAAAGAGTATCGATAAAATTGTAATGGAAGATCCTGAGCTTATGTGGGCAAGAGCGAGAATCAGAGAGCATCTGTCGGCTGAGTTTACAGCGTTTCTGCTTATTGTTACATTGGCAGTAATGAGATACATAATGCGAATTGTATACAAACACAAGGAAAATAATGATAATAGAGAGGAACAAGAGTCTTAAACCATTCAATACAATGGGGCTTGATGTTAAGGCTGAGTTTTTTGCTGAGCCAAGAAATTTAAAAGAAATTTCTGAACTGATTGCAGCCCCGGAATATAAGTCATTACCGAAATTAGTTATCGGGAGCGGCTCTAATTTATTGTTTGTTAATGACTTTAAAGGTGTTGTGATAAAACCTTCTATTATGGATATAGAAATTGTAAAGGAGGATTCAGACTTTGTTTATTTAAAAACCGGAGCAGGAGTTATATGGGATGATTTTGTTCGTTGGTGTGTATACAGAAATTGGGGTGGTATTGAGAACTTATCCTGGATTCCGGGAAGTGTAGGTGCAGCTCCTGTTCAGAATATCGGGGCTTATGGAGCGGAGGCTGCAGATGCTATTACTCAAGTCGAATTTGTCTGGTTATCTGATGGTTCTTCAATAAAACTTGA
>CAZPFI010000182.1:0-2292 GCA_964585795.1 uncultured Muribaculaceae bacterium
AGGAACATCAAATAAGAAGAAAGTTGTAAAGGTTGAGGCCTACGGTCAGGCTCACATTTCATCTACCTTCAACAACATTATTGTATCTCTTACAAATGCAACAGGACAGGTGATAAGCTGGTCCTCAGCCGGGAAGATGGGCTTCAGAGGTTCAAAGAAGAACACCCCTTATGCAGCACAAACTGCAGCAGAAGATTGTGCCAAGGTAGCTTATGATTTAGGTCTCCGTAAGGTAAAGGTCTTTGTGAAAGGACCCGGTGCCGGTCGCGAGTCTGCAATACGAACTATTCACGGTGCAGGTATAGAGGTAACTGAAATAGTTGACGTTACTCCTCTTCCTCATAACGGATGTCGTCCAAAAGGACGCCGTAGAGTTTAACCCTTTTTAAAATCATAATAAAGACTATAATATGGCAAGATATACAGGGCCAACAACAAAAATAGCCCGCAAATTTGGAGAGCCCATTTTTGGACCTGACAAAAGCTACGAGAAAAAGAACTATCCTCCGGGACAGCACGGGCTTGCTAAGAAGCGTAAAAAGACTTCGGAGTACGGAATCCAGTTAAAAGAGAAGCAGAAGGTTAAATACACTTACGGCCTTCTTGAGAGGCAGTTTCGTAACCTCTATGAAAAAGCTTCCAGAATGAAAGGGCGTAAAGGTGAGAACCTTATACTTCTGTTGGAATCACGCCTCGACAACATGGTTTTCAGAATGGGTATTGCTCCAAGCCGTGCAGCAGCAAGACAATTGGTAACGCATTGTCACATAGTGGTAAACGGAGAGCTTTGCAGCATTCCTTCAATGATTGTCAAACCCGGAGATGTAGTAGGAGTAAGAGAGAGGTCGAAAAGTCTGGAGGTTGTACAAAACAGTATTTCCAGGGGAGCATCAAAATTCTCCTGGATTGAATGGGACAGCACATCACTTACTGGTAAATATCTCAACATGCCTTTAAGGAGCGAAGTTCCTGAAAATATAAACGAGCAATTAATTGTTGAGTTATACTCTAAATAATAAAAAAATGGCAATTTTAGCATTTCAAAAACCAGATAAGGTAATAATGCTTGATGCTACCGAAACATTCGGTCGCTTTGAGTTTCGTCCTCTGGAGCCGGGATACGGTATAACAGTCGGTAACGCATTGCGCCGTATTCTTCTGTCATCTCTCGAGGGACACGCCATTACTGCAGTCAAAATTCAAGGTGTAGATCACGAATTTGCCACCATTCCCGGCGTTATTGAGACTGTCGTTGATATTATACTCAATTTGAAACAGGTTCGTTTCAAGAGAATGATTGAAGGAGAAGATTCCGAGATTGTCAACATAACTGTAAGTGGAAAACAGGAGTTTGCTGCCGAAGACATTTCAAAGCAGTTATCATCATTTAAGGTTTTGAATCCCGAACTGCACATCTGTTCAATGGAGCCATCGGTTACTCTCAGTGTCGAGTTGAGAATAGGCAAAGGAAGAGGTTATGTTGCAGCAGAGGAGAACAAAGTCGATGATGCACCAATTGGTCTTATTCCTATCGACTCAATTTACACTCCTATTAAGAATGTAAAGTATTCAGTTGAAAACTGGAGGGTTGAACAGAAGACAGACTACGAGAAACTCAATTTTGAGATAACAACAGACGGATCAATTCATCCTAAAGAGGCTCTAAAAGAGGCCGCAAAAATTCTGATTCATCACTTCATGCTCTTTTCCGATGAAAAAATTACACTTGAAACTCCAATTGAGGTTGTAAGCAACGAGCTTGATGAGGAGTCATTGCGTATGCGCCACCTGCTTATGACCAAACTGGCAGACATGGAGCTTTCGGTAAGAGCGTTGAATTGTCTGAAAGCAGCTGATATCGACACATTGGCAGATCTTGTATCATTACAGAGAGCAGAACTTATGAAGTTCAGGAACTTTGGCAAAAAATCGTTATCAGAGATAGATAATCTGGTTGAGCGTTACAGACTTATTTTTGGAATGGATGTAACGAAGTATAATATTGAAAAGAAAGTTTTGAAAAATGAGGCATAATAAGAAATTTAATCATCTTGGCCGTAAAAGCGGACACCGTAAGGCGATGCTTGCTAACATGGCATCTTCACTCATTCTGCATAAAAGGATAGAGACCACTTTGGCAAAAGCTAAAGCATTAAGGGAGTATGTAGAACCATTGATTACAAAATCGAAGGACGATTCAACTCACTCTCGTCGTACTGTTTTTGCCTATATCAAGCAAAAAGAGGCGGTAACCGAGTGATTTCGCATAATAGCACTAAAGATGGCCGATCG
>CAZPFI010000183.1:0-1773 GCA_964585795.1 uncultured Muribaculaceae bacterium
GCAAAATCACAAGAATCTGAGAGTTTTGCCTATAGCCTTGAAGAGGTTATAAACAGTGCATACAAAGCTGATTATTGGCTTAATCCAAATTTTTACAACTCAATTGCCGAGCTTGGGAAGGTGAATGCTCTTTTTACCAGACTTCCTGTTTATCAGTCGGGTAAAATATATAATAATACCAATCGGGATACACCCGGAGGAGGTAGTGATTTTTGGGAAACAGGTGTTATTGAACCGGATATTATTCTTAGAGATTTGATAAATATTCTGCATCCGGAAATTTTCGAAGAGAGAGAGTTGGTTTATTACCGAAAACTCCGGTAATTCAGATATATACTATTCGTAAATAAGAGGCACTTCAGCTTCGGTTAAAACAGCATATCCGTTCATTGCAAGGGCTGACATTTCGTCTTCACCCGGAAAAATCTTTACGGGTGCAATAAACCTTACTTGTTCTGCAAGTTGCTCCATCAACTTGGTGCTATAAGCAATGCCTCCTGTTATTAAGATAGCATCTACCTCTCCTTTAAACACGACTGCTAAAGAGCCTATGGCTTTTGCAACATTATAGGCAAAAGAATCGGAGATCAGGATATACTTTTCATCCCCTTCACGTACTTTTTGCTCAACAACACTAAAAGAATTAGTACCAAGATGTGCAACAACTCCACCCTCTCCGGTAATCATTCTTTTAACCTCGTCCAATGAGTATTTGCCGGAGAAACATAATCTTGCAAGATCAAATGCCGGTAAGGTACCTGATCTTTCAGGAGAAAATGGACCTTCACCATTAAGTGCATTATTTACATCAATAACTCGCCCTTTACTGTGAGCTCCTACAGATACTCCCCCACCAAGATGAGCAACAATGAGATTAAGAGAATCGTACGATTTATTAACAGAGGTAGCATAGCTCTTGGCAATTGCTTTTTGGTTGAGTGCATGAAAAATTGACTTTCTTTCAAAAAGCGGATGACCGGTGATTCTGGCAATTGGCTCCATTTCATCAACAACAACAGGATCTGCTATAAAGGCTCTGCATCCATCAATTTCAGAGGCTAAATTATTAGCAATCAAACCTCCCAGATTACTTGCATGTTCACCGCCCACTCCTACTGAAAGGTCCTCAATCATTCTCTGATTAACTTCATATATGCCGGACTTTATCGGCTTAACAAGCCCTCCTCTACCGACAATGATTTTAATTGAATTAAGATCGATATTATTTTCTGTCAGAGATTTTAATATCGTCTCCTTTCTGAACTCGAACTGATCTGTAATTTTGGCAAAGTAAGCCAACTCTTCGGCACTATGCCGAAGAGTTGTTACAAAAAGTTGCTTATGACCTTCAAAAACAGCTATTTTAGTTGATGTTGAACCCGGATTGATTGCTAAAATCAAATTTTCCATAAAATATTACTTTGCCGTAAGTGCTGCCAGGGCAATTGAATTAAGTTTGGTATCAATGCTGTCTGCTCTGCTTGACAGAACGCAAGGGGCTTTCGCTCCTGCAACGATTGCTGCCTGCTTTGCTCCAATGCACAACTGAGTGTTAACTTTATAAAAAACATTGGCCGACTCAATATTTGGGAACACTAGACAGTCTGCATCTCCGGCAACATTACTGACCAATTTCTTTACAGCAACAGCCTCAGAGGAAATCGCCACATCAAGAGCCAATGGTCCGTCAACTATACAACCGGTAATCTGTCCTCTGTCTGCCATTTTGGAAAGGATAGCAGCATCAACACATGCCTGCATACCAGGTAGCAT
>CAZPFI010000183.1:1783-2288 GCA_964585795.1 uncultured Muribaculaceae bacterium
CTGTTCGGTAGCTGTTATTATCGCCACCTTTGGTTTGTCAACACCAATTGCATGTGCCGTTTTAACCAAATAATTTGTGATAGCTATTTTTTGATTTAAGTCGGGAGCTGGTAAAACTGCGATATCTCCAATTATCAAAAGCTTGTGATACTGAGGGTTTGACAATACAGTAACATGGCTCAATACTGCTTTTGGAGGAAGCAGACCTCTCTCTTTGTTGAGAATAGCTCTCATATACTTATCTGTGCTGCACAAGCCCTTCATCAGAATATCACCCTCGCCCTCATTGATAAGATCTACAGCCATTGAAACAGCTTTAACTTCATCTTCCATAGGAACAATTCTGAACATTGAGGGGTCAATCTTTTCGTGAGCACATACCTGACGAATCATCTTTTCGTCACCAACAAGTGTTGCCTCAACAATACCTGCCTCAACAGCTAGTTTTGCAGCATTAATTGTATGATCGTCTACAGCCCATGCTGCAACTAGTCTTTTCTTTGGT
>CAZPFI010000184.1:0-2276 GCA_964585795.1 uncultured Muribaculaceae bacterium
AACAAGAAGCTAAAGGAATATTTGTTAAATAATTCTAGTTACGGAAAACTAATATATAAGTATTATAATGTCAAATAATACCATAAGAGCAATCATGTCCAGTTTTTCCCTGTCAGTTATTGGCAGGGAAAATTTTTTTTTTTATTTTTTGTTCTTTTCGTTGAATTTTTGTAGATAAATAAGTGAGAGGAAAAATTCAACGAAAGGAGAAAACACAATGAAAGTTAAACTTGAAGGAAACAAATTAGCAGTAACTGACATTGAAGTTACACCAGAAGGAAAAGTAAGCAGTACTGGCAAAACGCGCCAGTTTGCTTACGAAACATTCAAAGCCAAGTATAATGGTAAAGAAGTAAAAATTAAGGTTACTATGTATGAAAGTCTTAAAAGTGATGAATTGCCGGAACTGTAATATCTGGCAATAAAGCTAATAGAGGCAAGTAATAACTAATGCTTGCCTCTATCTTTTTAATATACTCGTGCATATAGTTATATGCCACGATTGATATAGATGCAAGCCACGATTGATTAATCCCACAGGAAGGTTCAAATATATCGGATAAATGTGCCACAATTGACCTAAACATATGCTTTCTCCATGTCGAATTGTCTGACAATTATCGAAGTTTTGCATAAGCTTGCACAGTTCGGCAGAACAGACTAAAGCCCAATGCCCAGAACGCCTGTATTCATTGGGTTTTATTGTGTTCGGCACGATTGCCGGACTTACTTCCGAACTTCGGGACAAGTCACAGACGGAGGTTTTGGTTGTAGTGTGTGTCTTTAAACACACTACAACCACTACCGAGTGACCAAAAATACCAGATATTTTTTGTGTTCGGCAAAGTTTTCATAACATATAGGGGTGAAAAACTGCCGAACCCGGAGACACCGATGAACATTGGGTTTCCGGCGATACCAATTTTGTGTTCGGCAAACCCATTTTGCCGAACATAACGTCGGATTGACAGAATATTCAATAACTCTGTAACTGAGAAAGTGAGGTAATGTCTATGATGAGATGTAGATTATTTAGCTATTGTCTGCTTTGGTTCACGATTGGCATTGCTGTCGGAATGAGCATTGCGTATTACGTAACGCAGTAAAGCAAAGAAAGGAGGAGAATAATTTGTCAGGCAAACAGTTTTTCTTTGGTAAAGGCACATCTGTTCACATTAAGCGTAACTTTGTCCCTGTGCATTGTCACCATTGTGATATACCGCTACACACAGTTCTGATAGGCACAGAGGTTATGTGTCATAGATGCAACAGATGGTATACTGCCGAAAGAGAGGAGAGAGTAGTAGCATGTTAGATGATACTGCTATCCGGGACTTAGCTGTTATGTTAGCTAAAGCTTTAGCAGCCAATGAAGCTGAGTTTTATGTATTGTATGACCATTATGTAAAGAATTTAACTGATTGGGCTAAAACATATGGCGAACATGAGCCTCAGGACGAGACAGATTTATAAAGGAAGGTGAGGTAATTGTTAGATTTCCTGTTTATCTGGGCTGTATCTCTGTCTGCTGTGAGTATATTGTTTATTGTCGGTCTTATTGTAGACAGGATAGATAGACTAAAGTGAAAGGAGGTAACGAGTTGTCTGGCAATAGAACAGTAGATAAGTTAATTGAAGATTTCTCAAAAGATCCTGACCGTTTGTTGTTTTATTCTGACATACAAGAGGTAATAGATGACACAGGTAATAAGCTTATCAAATTACTTAATAGGATTTCTTACTTAAACAAAGCAATAGAACAGTATGAAGAGAGAGAACAAAATAGTTTAGCTACAATCAGAGAGTTGGAAGCCAAAATCTGGAGATTAGCTGAAGAAAAAAGACTGCTTGAATTAAGAGAAATTGAATTGCTGCGTCGTCTTGAGTTTAAGCCATACTACTCGTAAGGTCGTCGCCATTAACTATTTAATTAAACAAAAGGAGGTGTTTGTTTAATGTGCAACAAGAATAGTAATTGTAATGGAAGCAAACCACCTGTGGGAATGGTTGTGTTGCCTCCTGAGATGAAGCAGGAGATAGGTAAACTATGGCGTGAGTTATCCTATCTTGCTGAGCAGGTAGAGCAATTAAGTCTTCAAGTCAGTGGGCTAAGCAAGCTGGTTGAAGGGAGGTAATGAGTTGTGTCCTTAAGTGAGGTGGCAAAAATTAAATATGGAGAAATTCCTGAAAAAGAACATAAAATAAACAATCTTCAAAACGAATTACTAAAAATACAAAAAAGGGGGCAAAGAATATTAAAGGAAGAAATTGACAAG
>CAZPFI010000185.1:0-2275 GCA_964585795.1 uncultured Muribaculaceae bacterium
TCTCAGAACCGACCCATCACACCAAACTCTTGTGAACCCCTCCTCCTTTATATTCAATAAAGCTTCAGTAAGATCTTCATTTGATGATATTTCAAGAGGTGCCAGAATAACTAATTTTTCACCATCATGCAACGATGAAATATACCTTATTACATCAGCAACACTGTCTTTATTAACCTCTTCACCACTAATCGGAGAGATTATCTTACCAATTTTTGCATACAGAAGACGGAGGTATTCATATATTTCCGTTGTACTTCCAACTGTCGACCTCGGATTCCGGGTATTAACCTTTTGTTCAATGGCAATTGCAGGCGGAATCCCTTTTATCTCATCAACATCCGGTTTTGTCATCCTACCCAAAAACTGTCTTGCAAAAGATGAAATACTCTCTACAAAACGCCTCTGCCCCTCTGCAAAAAGGGTATCAAAAGCAAGCGTAGACTTACCGGATCCCGAGATGCCCGTGATAACCACAAATTTATTACGCTCTATCTCAAGGTTAACATTCTTGAGATTATTCATCTTTGCCCCTTTAATTATAATGCTGTCAGACATTTGCAATTCTGTTTACAGATTTTATTCCTTTAATCTTTCTTAGATTAAATATTAACTTATCTAACTGTTGATTATTTGGTACTGCAACCTGCATACGCGCATCAAGTCTGCCTTTCTGATCTGATATCGAAAAATTTCTCAATGATATCCCTAACGAATTAATAACCTCAATTATTTGTTGTCCTGCAGAGGCGTCTCCGTACCCGCTTATTCTTATTGCTGCCTGAAAGTTATTTCCGGAAATATTTTCTCGCCACTTCACTCTCTGAACTCTGTATGGGTAATTCTCAATCAGTCTTGCAGCATTTGGACAACTAAGACGGTGTATTTTAATTCCCTCTTTTATCGTTACAAAGCCAAAGACATCATCTCCCATAATCGGGTTACAACACTTTGAAAGTTTAAATCCAACATTATTAACTTTTTCATCGATAATCAGATAGTCCAGAGAAGGTGGGTCTCCTCTTTTATCCGTCTTAGCAATATTTGGAACAACAATCTCACCTTCTTTGCTATCATCATCACCATCTTTATCTCTGGATGTAAGCAAAGACTTAATTTCAAAAATATCTATTACACCACTAGCAATATCCGTATATAATTCACTAGCAGTCTTATATTTATAATGCTTAAGCAAAAAGACGACCAAATCATCATTAAACGAGAATTTCCAATTAGTAACTCTTCTTTCTAGCAACTCCTTTCCTTCAATGGCCCTTTTGCCCTCCTCCTCTTTAATTTTCTGTTTTATCTTAGCCCTTGCTTTTGAAGAGACAACATAGTTGAGCCAGTCTAAAGATGGTTTTTGATTTCTGGAACTCATTACCTCAACAACATCTCCCGTGTTTAGCTTATCTCTGATAGATGCAGGCTTCCCATTAATCTTTGCTCCGGAACACTTTATTCCAAGGTTTGTGTGAATATCAAATGCAAAATCGAGCACAGAAGAGCCCGAAGGCAGTCTTCTTAAATCCCCTTCGGGAGTAAATACAAAAATTTCATCTAAACTTAGTACAACCTCTTTAACGTCGGTAATAGAACCTCCTTCGAGCATACTTTTAACTTTAGACAACCATGAAGTTATCCCCTGTTCATTTTTAATGCCCTTATACGACCAGTGTGCTGCATAACCATTCTCAGCAATATCGTCCATTCTTGCAGTTCGAATCTGCACCTCTACTGTATGGCCATCTTTTGTATTTACGGTTGTATGAAGTGACTCATATCCGTTTGCTTTAGGCACTGTAATCCAATCTCTTAACCTATTAGTATCTGGAGTATAATTATCTGTAACAATTGAATAGACCTTCCAGCAAAGCTCTTTCTCATTTTCGGGAGGTGAGTCTACCACTATCCGAATAGCAAACAGATCTGCTACCGATTCAAAAGGAATCTGCTGCTTCTGCATTTTCTTAAATATTGAATATGCAGTTTTTGTTCTGCTTTTCAGTTGATATTTAATATGAGCGCTCTTAAGTTGACGTTCAAGAGGCGAGATAAACCAGTCTGTCAGTCTCTTTCTCTCCTGTTCTCCTGCCTTCAGTTTATTGCTTATCAGTCGAAAATTTTCAGGATCTGAATATCTGAAAGAGAGATCTTCCATTTCACTCTTCACATTATAAAGACCTAACTGATGAGCAAGAGGTGCATACAATAAAAGAGTCTCAGTGGCTTTTTTAAGCTGTTTTTGCTTGGAGAAAAAATCGAGACTTCGCAT
>CAZPFI010000186.1:0-2263 GCA_964585795.1 uncultured Muribaculaceae bacterium
ATAGCTTCTGCAACTGATACATACATTCACGAGCTTATGAGATATGATATCAATCCCGTGAATGGAATCATGAATGTAATAAGAGAGCACAAGATAACCGATCTTCTTCTGGGGTTACATGTTAAGAAAGATATCTCATCTACATTTTTGGGAGATCTGGCAGAAGGATTACTGGGGCATTGTAATACCACTATTATAATAGATAAATCACTTCAACCCATCTCTACAATTAAAAGACACATTGTAATTATCCCCCGCAATGCCGAGAGTGAAGAGGGTTTCGCTTTATGGCTGATGAGAGTATGGAACATAGGACAGAATACAGGTGCCGAACTCCACTTTCACGCATCGCATCAGACATTGCAATTTATTCAGGAGGTTCAAAACAGGTTTCCTGTCAATGCAAGGATGTATAAGTTTGAAGACTGGGATGACTTTTTGATTATAGCCCGTGAAATACGAAGTGATGATAATCTGATTATTGTGATGAGTCGCAACGAAAGACCATCTTTCCACCGCAAAATGCAGAAAATACCCGAATATCTGGACAAATACTTTAAAGATCATAACTTTATGCTGATATTCCCTATTCAAAGCGGAGTTGTTGATAACGAGAACTTTCCATTCAGTAATCTCTCAAACAATTACCAGAGCTTCGAGGATTTTGGACGAGGTATATCAAGTCTTTTCAAAAAACGTTAAATATCAACATATAAACTGATAATATCTATGAAAAAACTTACTAACCTCACTGTTAAAACTCTTGTAGCAACAGTTATTGTACTTAGCTTAACCATCTCCTGCAAACAACAAAAAACTGATATTTCTCATGAGAACTGTTGTGCCCGTGAAACACCTCAGACACTCTTTTGGAAAGGTCTTCAACTTTTGGAGGGAAAAGCGTTCGAAGGGGAGATTGTATCAGCTCCTGCAAACGACACTTTGTTCAGTGGAAAAAGACTGGTCATGCATGTAAGAAGTTGTACTGCAAACACCATTAAAATACCTTTCTTCGTAGGTACAGACAGTTCAAGAACATGGGTTTTCACATTATTAAGCCATTCAATTCAACTGAAGCACGATCACAGACACAGCGATGGCACACCCGAAGAACTCACAATGTACGGTGGTAAAACAACTAACAGCGGCTCTGAAACTCTGCAGATATTTCCTGCAGACCAGCAGACTGTGGATATGCTTCCGGGGGCGGTGACCAATGTATGGTGGATAGATTTCGAGCCGGGAGTTCATTATACATATAACCTTAGAAGAGTTAATACAGACAGACTCTTCTCAGTTCGCTTCGATCTCAGCAAAGAGATTGATGTTCCGGGAAAACCCTGGGGATGGAAAGACGATATTTAATTCCTTACAGGTTACCTGATAACCGGCTGATATTCCAAAGGATTCTGAGACTCTTTAAAAAATCTCTTCTGCAGTTCAACAGCACTTTTATCTGCTTTTACCTGCTTTATCACTTCAACCAGTTGATTAATTTTTTGCTCCTGTGCAATCTGGCCCAATTTCCAATTTGCTTCACGGGCATCACCGGCATAATGGTTAGGATACTTTCCATACCACCAGATTGCAGAGTATGCATTTTTTATGTTAAACCGGTCAAGGTCATCTCCGGACTCTTCCCCTGCTCTTTCTATTTTAACCAGATCGGGACGAATATGCATCATAATTGAGGACTCAACCTCATCGGCATGCCCTCCCGTTTTACTTTTACGCATTGAGGTAATAAGCTTTTGTGTTTCGGTATCTGTTTCGGGACGAAAGAGATAAACTGCATAATCTCTCTCAGAGGCAAGCTGAGTCTGACAGAAATAGAGCAGAAAATTGTTATTGCCGCCGTGACTGTTAACCAGTATTATCTTTTTAATTCCATTTCGCGAGATCTCCCTGCAGGTCTCATCAAGGAGTTTGTATAAGAGCTCTGCACTGTAGGCAATTGTTCCGGGTTGTTGCATAGCTTCAAAAATCTGACCTGTATAGTAATGCGGAAACACAACTGCATACTCGTTAGCAGCTGCCTTGAGAGAGAGATCTCTTGCAGTAAAGAGGTCTGTACCAAGAGGTAGATGCTGTCCGTGTTTTTCAATAACCCCCATAGGAATTATGCAGACACCCTGGGATAATTCTACTGCTTTTACAAAATCACCTGCTGTAAGCTCTTCCCAGGCAACGGGTAAACTTTGTGTAAACCCGTATGTAAAAAAGTGGCTTATTAATATTATAAATACTACTCTTCTCATAATAC
>CAZPFI010000187.1:0-2245 GCA_964585795.1 uncultured Muribaculaceae bacterium
TACAGGGATAAGCACTCGTTCTACCAGCAGTTGCTTGCTAACGCTTTTGCTGCATACTCGATGTCAAATACCGATGGAGCAGTGTTAAGTAACAAACCCGGGCAAAAGGTTTATGATATTTTCGGGAGGGAGTTGACAAACATTCCTGCAAGCGAGAGTAACTACTATGCAACCTATCTGCCAAATGAGTACTTCAGCAGGTATGACATTTACGGTAAAGAGGTGAATGTATTTGCAAAGGTAAATGCTACATTTTCTAAAAGAATGGGGAATATTACAAACAGAATAGTTGTTGGGGCCGATTTTAAAACAGACGGTAACCTGGGAGACGGTAAGGTGTACGACCTCCAGAATCCACCTTACAGGGTGCTTTCAAGCGAAAACTCATCACCCAGGCCAAGAAAATACTCTGACATCCCATTTGTTACCCAGCTATCTGTTTACGCAGAGGAGAATCTCACTTGGAATATTGGAGAGAGAGATCTCACCTTACAGGCAGGTATCAGGTACGATAACATATCACAAAAAAGTATAGTTACCCCAAGAATTAACGCATCTTTCGAGGTGATTCCGTCAATGTTGTGGCTAAGAGGAGGTTACGGCATAACAGCTAAAGCACCTACAACACTTTTCCTTAGTCCGGAGAATGCATATTTCGACTTTGTTCACTACAACACCCTAAACAGTCAGTTGATACCCGAGGCAGAGCAACTCTTTTTGTCCAGCACAAGGATCTTCAGCACAGAGAACCCCAATCTTAAGATTGCTTCAAACAGAAAAAGTGAGATTGGTGTAGACTTCAGAGTAGGTAAAATGAGATTCTCGGTTACAGCATTCAACGAAGATCTGATTAACGGATATAATCTTGGCTACTCAACAGAATCATTTAAATTGATGGATTATACCGAGTATGAAGTTGGCCAGGCAAATCCGGGAGCCATACCTACACTTAAGGAGAAGACTACAAGTAAAATATTCATTTTTTATGCAACTCCTTTGAATAACATAAGGGCAATGAACCGTGGAGTTGAGTTTGACATGGATTTTGGAAGATTTGATGCAATCCGCACATCTTTCGTGCTTACAGGTGCATATATGAGAAGTACCGAGTGGGATAACGGAAATGTTTTCGGCACCAACAGAAACCTTAACAGTCTGGAGAAAAACATTGGCATTTATGAACCATATGCCAAGGATGAGAGAGAGCGTCTTATCTCTACCCTCAGAGCAACTCACAATATTCCTTCTATTGGTTTTGTGTTGACCGCCTCTGCCCAGATAAACTGGAAAAACAAGTTTTGGACAAGGTATGGAAACGATACGATGTTTGTATCATACATTTCCAGAATTGACGGTCAGGTAAAACCGTTTGACCCTGCAATGAAAAACGATCCGGAATTCTCCTATATGTTCAGCTCAAGGAGCTCGACAAGACACATAATGGAGAGCTACTTCCCTGTTGTGATGTTCAACTTTAACCTTACCAAGGAGATAGGTGAAAACCTTAAGGCATCGTTCTATGCAAACAATATGTTTAACAGCCGTCCACTTTACGAGAGCAAAAGGACTCCCGGGAGCTTTACCCGGTTGAATGTGCCTATGTTCTTTGGTTTCGAGATGGTTCTAACCATTAAATAGCTTAAAGATAACAGTTATGAAAAAAACATATAAACTACTATTTTTTACGGTTTTGGCCATTTTTATAACCTCTTCCTGCCAGCAGTTCGAAGAGGCGTCCAAGATCGGAGAGGTTGAATCACTCAGTGCATCATTAACCGTGAATCTCAACCTTGGTTCAGCACCCACCCCGGACATTCTTAATGTTCGCTTTATAAACTACGGGGAGAGGTATGAAATAAATTCGGTAATGGAACCCGGAGGAACAGTTACTATCAGCGATATTATTCCCGGGATTTATACTATTACAGTAACATCGGAGAAGGCACAGGATGGCTTTACTTACAACTACAGCGGAAATCTGGTTAATCTGGACATTGTCACAAACAATAAGCAGATTACGGTAAATGTAGGGGCGTCAAAGTCGGGTGCATTAGTCTTTAAAGAGGTCTATTACTGCGGTTCGAGAACTCCAACGGGGGGATCCTATTTCAGGGATCAGTTTTATGAGATTTATAATAATAGTGAGACTGTGCAGAATGTAAGAGGAATGGCAATTGCTCTGTTGTATCCTAATATACTCCCCAAAAACTGGACAGGTGCAAAAGTGATTAGATTTGCATAAATA
>CAZPFI010000188.1:0-2217 GCA_964585795.1 uncultured Muribaculaceae bacterium
GTGGAATGACTGGAAATGGCAGGTTAAGAATCGTATTGAAACACTTGATCAGCTGAAATTGTATATTTCCCTTACTCCTGAAGAGGAAGAGGGCGTTAAAGAGTCATTAAAAACTCTTAGGATGGCAATTACGCCTTACTATTTAAGTTTAATTGATTTGGACAACCCTAATTGCCCGGTAAGAAAACAGGCGAATCCAACGGGTTCTGAAACAAGAATTTCTGCAGCAGATCTTTTAGATCCCCTGCACGAAGATGAAGACTCTCCCGTACCGGGACTTACTCACAGGTATCCGGACAGGGTTTTGCTTCTTATCACGGACATGTGCTCTATGTACTGCAGACACTGTACCAGAAGAAGGTTTGCAGGGCAAAGGACGATGAGAGTCCCGGTGACAACATACAAAAAGCGATAGACTACATTGCAGCTACACCTCAGGTAAGAGATGTTCTGCTCTCCGGAGGAGATGCACTTATGGTGTCTGATGCCAAGCTTGAGTCAATTATTAAGAGACTTAGAGCGATTCCTCATGTAGAGATTATTAGAATCGGTTCTAGGGTGCCTGTTGTTTGTCCTCAACGGATAACTGATAAATTGGTTGATATGCTGAAGCAATATCATCCAATTTGGCTAAACACACATTTTAATCATCCTAATGAGATAACTGAGGAGTCTTCTTCTGCTTGTGCAAAACTTGCCAACGCAGGAATTCCTTTGGGAAATCAGTCAGTGCTACTTCGTGGTGTAAATGATTGTGTGAATGTAATGAAAAGGCTGGTTCACAATTTGGCTAAAATCAGGGTGAGACCCTACTATATATATCAGTGCGACCTCTCAATAGGACTGGAGCACTTCAGAACCCCTGTATCTAAGGGAATTGAAATAATTGAGAGTTTAAGGGGGCATACTTCCGGTTATTGTGTTCCTACTTTTGTTGTGGACGCACCAGGTGGTGGAGGAAAAACACCGGTAATGCCAACATATGTTATTTCTCAATCTCCCGGAAGGGTTGTGTTAAGAAACTTCGAAGGAGTTATTACAACATACACAGAACCTACTGAATATATAAATGAATGTGATTGTCCGGATTGCAAAGCAAATGGTAAGGTAGAAGGAGTTGCTTCTCTTTTGAGAGGTCAGACAATGGCTATTGAGCCGGCTGTTCTTTCCAGGAAACTGCGATCACACGATAAATAGAATTATGCCTTTCATAGACCAGCTCCTTAACTGTGGATCATTATCCATTGTTGGTCTCGAGAAAAATACGGGAAAAACAGAGTGTCTTAACTACATTTTGAAACGTCTCTCAAATACCGGTATAACAATCGGAGTCAGTTCTATAGGAATTGACGGAGAGAGAACAGATCAGGTTACACGAAGTTCTAAGCCCGAGATTTTTCTCAGAGAGGGAGTTTTATTTACTACAAGTGAAAAACATTACAGACAAAGAAGGGTGGTTGCAGAAATTCTGGATGTTGACTCTGAACAAACCTCTCTTGGACGTCTTGTAACTGCAAAAGTTGTTACAAGTGGTAAGATTCTATTGTCAGGACCACCATCCACAAAATCGTTATCACGTTGGATATCAAATGTTAAATCTTCTTTCGGAGTTGATTTGTCAATAATTGACGGGGCATTATCACGTCTATCACCAGCCTCTCCTGCAGTTTCTGAAGCGATGATATTAACAACAGGTGCCTCTGTAAGCATTACAATTAATGAGTTGCTTAACCTGACATCCCATACAGTAGACCTAATAAATCTTCCTTTATACAATGGGTTAAAAGCTTTTAAATTAGAGGAATATGAGAGTGGAGTATGGAGTATTCCCGATAGTGACTCGGAACCCTCCTCAATATTTGATTCGGGTTTTACACTCAATGAAATCGATGATTTTTCGAGCAGCGATTTTTCTGCTCTTTTTGTTGCAGGAGCATTGACAGACAGATTATTGGAGCAATTATCAAGAGATAGAAGATTTTCCGGAAAAGAGATTATTGTTAAAGATTTTACAAAGATTTTTACAAAGCATAGCAATTACAGAAACTTTGTAGCTTCAGGAGGACGAATTTCGGTTTTGAAAAAGTCGCGACTGCTGGCGGTATGTGTTAATCCGGTATCGCCTTCGGTCTATACTTTAGATTCAGAGAGCATCTGTGCACAGTTAACAGATAGAATTGGTTTACCTGTTTATGATATTTTCAATTATGCAAATTA
>CAZPFI010000189.1:0-2207 GCA_964585795.1 uncultured Muribaculaceae bacterium
ATTCAGGCAGCCGGAAAAAAGCGACTCTCAATAAAAGAGTTTCTTGCAGGAACAAGAGATATTGCTACCTTTCGTTTCAATTAAGAGAGAGAGATTATTATGAGAGAGTACATAATACTTGCTGACGGTGAATTCCCGACAGCGGAACAACCTCTGAAAAAGCTTAAAAATTGCAGCCACATTGTTTGCTGTGACGGTGCGGCCGACAAACTGATTGATGCCGGTATTATCCCTGAGGCAATCGTTGGTGACATCGACTCTTTGTCCGGCATAAATCAGCATAAATTCAAAGATATTATTGTCAAATCGGATTGTCAGCAAACTAACGATCTTACCAAGGCACTTCAGCACACAATTAACCTCAATCCAACCAATATAATCATTCTTGGAGCTACCGGGATTCGTGAAGATCACACGCTGGGAAATATCTCCCTGCTTTTCGACTACTCCCTGCTTACAACAACGCCTGTGCAAATGTGGACAAACTACGGAATCTTTATGCCTCTTAGCAAGGGAAAGGTGATTGAGTGTGCTCCAGGTACTCAGATTTCCCTTTTTTCTCTCGACACCAACCTGAGAATGAAATCAACAGGGTTAAAATATCCTCTGGAAGAGGTTATTTTTGACAGTTGGTGGAAGGCAACTTTAAATGAATGTACAGGCGAAAATTTTGAACTTATATTCGAAAAAGGGAGAGTAATTTTATTCTTGGAATATCAAACGGAAACAAAATAAAAAACGCCCCTTCCGGGGCGTTTTTTTGATTCTTTCAAACACTAGTTGATAAGATTTTCCAACTCTGCTCCGGCTTTAAATTTAACCACCTTTTTAGCGGCAATCTTAATTTTTGAACCTGTACGAGGATTACGTCCGTTTCTTGCGTTTCTCTCATTTACCGAGAATGAACCGAAACCTACCAAAGTAAGTCTCTCTCCTTTTTTCATAGATTCACCGGCTACATTAATAAATGCATCCAGAGCTTTTCTTGCGTCAACTTTTGTTAAATTGGTTTGCTCAGCAATAGCTGATATTAATTCTGCCTTGTTCATAATTTATTGTTTAGGATGTTGTATTTATTTTGTTCTCTACAAATATATTGTAATTATCTTAAAAAACAAATAAATTGGTAAACTATTCAATACCAAGCTTCTTTTCAAGAATTGATATTTTTTCAATAAAACGAATGCTCTCTCTGCTGCCGGGGAATAAAATTCTGTGACTCTTCATCTCGGCAAGAGAACGGGCATCTTTCATCCTCTCTTTGCAATTATTGCTTATGTATGCTTCAGAAAAACGTTCCCAAACATAATCTACAGCCGCATCAGAAGGGTGCACCATATCTGAAGCATAATATCTATAATCTCTTAGTTGGTCTATAAACACCTCATATGCAGGGAAATAATGCGCATTATGAGAGTTTCGAACTATTTCATCAACAGCAAGCAGCAGCTTCGACTTACTAAGCTGATTCCCGTGAGCACCATCTTTTAGATGTCTTACCGGGCTCACTGTAAATACCCACTCTTTATCAGGAATCCCCTTTATAAACGGTTCGATCAAAGAGACAATTGAAGATATATCCATCGAAAAGCGCTCAAAATGTGATGCCGGAATTTTGTGGCAGTTCGAAACAATAATTCCACTCTGTTTATCTCTGTAAACCCATGATGTTCCAAGAGTGATAACTATCCACCTGCTCTTTTCAAAATGATTCGCAGCATCTAAAAGTAACCTATTGTTTATATCAAGAAACTCCTCCTGCGATAATGCACAAAAATCACTTCCATGGTAAAAGCTTTTATATAAATCGTCACACTTTATCAAATCATCTTTGGTAAAGAGAGATCTGTCAATCAACCTTTTAAGCGAAGAAGCAACGGAGGCAGGATTAAAAAGAACACCAAAAGGGTTAACCCTTACATCAAAAAGCAGACTGCTCATTCTGGCACCCATCTCTGCAGCAAAACATGACCCCACAAAAAGAAGAGAGTCGCTATAATCAATTCTCTTTTCCGATGGCTGAATTTCAACCTCTGTTTGCCATTTCATCTTTAAGGTTTTTCTTTATTTTTTCCAGACCGGCTCTTTTTAAAGGCGATTCTTCAAAATAACGGAGAAAGTCCGCCTCTTCCATCTCTAACCACTCTTGTGCTGTTAAAGTTATCGAATTTTTACCATTTTCAAACTCTAATGGTTTAAACTGATCC
>CAZPFI010000190.1:0-2203 GCA_964585795.1 uncultured Muribaculaceae bacterium
CCGAGATATGGAGGGGGTGAAAATGTCATACTATTACTGTAAACAATGCCGGAAACCGTGAACTTAGAAAACGGGGGCTCTCCTGTGAAAAATCTCAGGAGAAGATTCTCTGGAAAAAAGGGGGAGGTTGTAACTCCTGCTCCTGCTCTTAATTTTTTTGTATTATCTTTGTCCCCATTATGAGTATAGTAGCTATTGTGGGGCGTCCGAATGTGGGCAAATCCACCCTTTTTAACCGCCTTGTTGGTATGAGGCAGGCAATTGTCGATGAAGTTGCCGGTGTAACGCGCGACCGCCATTACGGCCGTTGCGAATGGAATGGTAGAGAGTTTTCGGTTATCGACACCGGGGGATATGCGGTTAATTCTGACGACGTATTTGAAGAGGAGATCCGTAAACAGGTATTGCTCGCTATTGAAGAGAGCGAGGTGATTTTGTTTATGTGTGATGTTTTTTCGGGTATTACAGACTACGATTCAATAATTGCCTCTATTTTAAGGAGAACTTCCAAACCTGTGCTGGTTATTGCAAATAAGGTTGACACAGGAGAAAGAATGTTCGATATTCACCAGTTTCATGCTTTGGGACTTGGTGATCCCTGGGCAATATCATCGGCCAGCGGCAGCGGTACAGGCGACCTTCTCGATAAAATACTGGAATTACTGCCTCCTGAACATCAGCAAGAGGAGAAGAGGGTTATTCCTCATATTGCAATTGTGGGTAAACCCAATGTAGGGAAATCTTCCATGACAAACGCCCTTCTGGGTGAGGAGAGGAATATTGTCACCCCTGTAGCCGGCACCACAAGAGACTCTATATCTTGCTATTACAACAAGTTCGGACATGAATTTATGCTTGTCGATACTGCGGGATTAAGAAGAAAAAACAGAGTGAAGGAAGATCTCGAATTTTATTCGGTTATGAGATCGGTGCGTGCAATTGAGTACTCTGATGTCTGCATCCTGATGATAGATGCTCTGCTTAGAGTAGAGCAGCAGGATCTCGCAATATTTAACCTTATTATCCGCAACCGAAAGGGATGTGTAATAGTGGTGAATAAGTGGGATTTGGTGGAAAATAAGTGGACAAACACCATGAAGGATCTTACAAAGGTAATAATGGACAAAATTGCCCCTTTTAATGATATACCAATTGTCTTTACCTCTGTAATCAATAAGCAGAGAATTCTGGATGTTTTGAACCACGCTGCAAAGGTGTATGCAAACAGGTCGCGGAGAATTCCAACCTCAAAACTGAACGAGGCTATGCTCCCTGAAATAGAGAAAACTCCGCCTCCATCGGTAAAGGGCAAGTATGTAAAGATTAAGTTTGTTACTCAATTGCCGACTCCTGCTCCCTCGTTTGCCTTTTTCTGCAACCTTCCCCAGTATGTAAGGGAAGATTACAAACGTTTTCTTGAAAACAGGCTACGTGAGAAGTTCGATTTTTGCGGGGTTCCGATGCAAATATTTATCAGACAAAAATAGCGGTTAAGGCTCACAGTGTGGTATTACAACACTGAAACAGGCACCTCCGAGCAACTCAGACTGTCTGTAGCCGATTGCACCCTGACTCTGTTCCATAATACTCCGGCATATTGCAAGTCCTAAACCGGTTCCTCCGCTTTTAGTTGTGAAATTGGGTTTAAACAGACGGTGAGTAAGGCTGTACGGCACTCCTTTGCCATCGTCATGTACCGAAACAATATAGTTTTTTTCTTCTCTGTCAACAATTATCTGTATTCTTCCGCTCCGTTGGTTTTCAACAGCCTGTACTGCATTGGAAAAGAGATTAACAAACACTCTGGTAAGGTGAGTTTTACGGGCAAGAACAAAGGCGTCTTTAACGTTTGTCTCAAAAGAGATTGATATATGGTCGTGAGTATTAAAGAGAATCAGCTGCTCTTTTATTAATGAGTTAAGGTCGAAACGGGTTCGCTCTTCGGAGTAAAAACGTGAGAAGCTTGAGAACTCCCCTGCTGCTTCAGACAAAATATCAATTTGCTCAATCAGTGAGTTTGCAAGTGCATCGAATCGTTTCGCCCAATCTTTAACACCCTGGTCTTTGAGCCTGACCATATGCTGAATGCTTAATCTCATAGGTGTTAAAGGGTTTTTTATTTCGTGGGCTATCTGTCTGGCCATCTCTCTCCATGCCTGCTCTCTCTCTCCCTGAGCCAACCTTCTTGTACTCTCATTCACAT
>CAZPFI010000191.1:0-2123 GCA_964585795.1 uncultured Muribaculaceae bacterium
ATAGGGGTACTGTAACCAAGGCCGGAATACCAAGCCCGTTCCGGGATCGTACAGTAGAGGAGAATCTCGATCTTTTTCAAAAGATGAGGGAGGGCATTTTTCCTGACGGTTCAAAAGTACTTAGGGCAAAAATTGACATGTCTCATCCAAACATGCTCATGAGAGATCCTATTATGTACAGGATTATTCATGCACATCACCACAGAACAGGAGATAACTGGTGTATCTATCCGATGTACGACTATGCTCATGGACAAAGTGACTCAATAGAAAAAATTACTCATTCAATCTGTACTCTTGAATTTGATGTTCACAGGCCTCTTTATGACTGGTTCATAGACAATCTGGAAATCTTCCCTTCAAAACAATATGAGTTTGCCAGGTTAAACCTTACCTATACTGTAATGAGTAAAAGAAAACTTCTGGAGCTTGTACAGAAGGGAGTTGTTTCAGGATGGGATGATCCACGGATGCCAACAATATGTGGTCTTCGCAGGAGAGGATACACACCGGAGAGCATTCGACTGTTTGCCGACAAGGTTGGCGTTGCTAAGAGAGACAATATTATAGATCTATCACTTTTGGAATGGTGCGTTAGGGAAGATCTTAACAAACGCTCTAATAGATATATGGTTGTTATTGACCCGGTTAAGCTGGTTATTACCAACTACCCCGAAGGGAAGACCGAGATATTTACTCCACCATTAAACTCCGGAAATCCGGACTCTGAACTTAGAGAGATTCCTTTTGGAAGAGAGCTGTATATTGAGAAAGACGACTTTATGGAAGATCCTCCAAAAAAATATTTTCGTCTGAAACCAGGAGGTGAAGTGCGTCTAAAATACTCTTACATAATTAAATGCGAGGAGATTATCAAGGATGCAAATGGTGTAATTACTGAAATCAGATGTTCTTATGATCCGGAAAGCAGACCCGGAAATGGAGAGTGGCGATCGGTTAAGGGAACCATACACTGGGTTTCGGTAAATGATGCATCTGAGATTGATGTGAGTTTGTTAAACCCTCTCTTTACCAGGGCTGAAATGGATAGTCTTGAAGAGGGCAAGGAGTATACAGACTATATTAATTCTGAATCAATGGTTATTGTTAAAGGGTATGCAGAGAATGCTCTTTTATCGGACAGCTCTGGGATTGCAGTTCAGTTCGAGAGGTTGGGGTACTTCATAAAAGACTCCAAAACCCTGAGCTCTGACAATATGTTCATAAGAACGGCATCTCTTAAGTCTGCCTGGTAACAATACTGGTTTTGGCCCTGTGTTTAAGCCATTTTCCTGATTTATAGTAAAGATATGCGCCGATGCATCCGGCAATCCAACCTATTGGGATAGACCACCATATGCCGGTTGGTCCAAAGTAAAGTGAAAGAAAGTAAGCCATTGGGACGCGAAAAATCCACAGGGACATTATTGTAATCAGCATCGGCACAAATGTTGCTCCGGCACCTCTTGTAACACCGTTTAAAACAAACATTGTGGAGAAAACAATATAGAAAGATGTCACAATAACAAGATACTCTCGTCCTACTGTAATAATTTCCAGATGGTGCTCAGAGTTGGGGTCGGTAAAAAGACGCATTATCTCTGCCCCGAACAGAACTACTACTAAAGTAAGAACAAGGCATATTATTGTTGAGTAAATAAGTGTCGATTTTAATCCGTTTTTAATTCTGTCAAGCCTTTCAGCTCCCAGATTTTGTCCCACAAATGAAGAGAGAGCTGCAGCAAGATTCATCGCCGGCATGGATACAAACATATCAACCCTGCCTGCAGCCGTATAGGCAGCCAGCACAGGAACTCCAAAAGGGGAGACAATACTGAGCAGAGCAAGCGCTCCAAAACCAACTAAAGTCTGTTGTATCCCTGAGGGTAGTCCTATCTTGAGTGAGAGTTTGAAGTTTTGCCAGTCGAACTCCCATTTTTTATAATTAAGGTTAAATCGTATTATAGCATCCTCATTTGAGTTAAGATGATACCAAAGAGCAATCCAGGAGATAATTGTTGATACGGCTGTTGCCCAAGCTACACCTGAAATTCCCCATCCAAATACCAAAACAAATACAAGATCTAGTATCATATTTAAAACAAGGGCAAGAACTACAAAGT
>CAZPFI010000192.1:0-2115 GCA_964585795.1 uncultured Muribaculaceae bacterium
ATCCTCCGTTCGCCCTTAAGTAACTTCCTATTACGAAATTGTAGTCCCTTAAATATAATTTAACAGACTCAATCTTTTTTGTTTGCTCGAAATAAATCTTATTTATTAAATAATCTTATCTCTTTTTTACCTCTTTATCTCTCTCAAAACTTCAAAGAACAAAACCCGAATTTCTCAAACGGGCTGCAAAGGTAGCCACTTTTTTTTAAACTCCAAACTTTTTATATTTTTTGTTATCTTAGCCCCTCAATTTTAGAAAAACAATAAAAAATTAAAAATATGAAGAGAATTTTACTGATAGTTTTAATGGTTTTTTTCACATTGCAGAGCGGCGATGCATGCACAAATTTGCTAGTTACAAAGGGAGCTTCCGTAGACGGCTCTACCATGGTAAGTTATTCGGCCGATTCTCATACACGATATGGAACACTTGTCCATTATCCTGCTGCAATACACCCCAAGGGTTCGATGGTAAAGATATATGAGTGGGGAAAAGAGAGATATCTGGGTGAGATCCCACAGGTTGAGCAGACCTGGTCTGTAATTGGCAATATGAATGAACATCAGTTAATAATAGGAGAATCAACATGGGGCGGATTGAAAAGTCAATTTGACCCTCAGGGCATCCTCGATTACGGTTCGCTTATTTATCTTGCGCTTCAAAGAGCAAAAACAGCAAGAGAGGCCATTGAGGTTATAATATCACTGGCTAACAAATATGGGTATGCCTCCACAGGTGAATCTATTTCAATTGCCGACAAGAACGAGGTATGGTTTCTTGAGATGATTGGGAAGGCACCAAAAATTGTAAACGGAATTAATGTTAACAAAGGAGTTGTGTGGGTTGCCATAAAGTTACCTGACGGCACAATTTCGGCACACGCCAATCAGGCAAGAATAACACAATTCCCATTTGACGATCCGGACAATTGTCTTTATGCCCCCGATGTTATCACTCATGCAAGAGAGCAGGGGCTGTATAAAGGTAAAGACCGTGACTTTAGCTTTGCAGACACATACGGCCCCGCAGATGCCTCAACAATAAGAGCATGCGATGCCAGAGTATGGAGTTTCTTTAACCGTTTTGCAAATGAGGATATGTCTAAATATTTGAAGTATGCAATGGGAGATCCTTCTCAGGAGAGAATGCCGCTATATGTTAAACCTAATAAAAAACTGTCTGTGAAAGATGTTGCCTCAATGATGAGAGATCACTACCAGGGTACCCCTATGGATATGCTCGGAGATATTGGTGCCGGAGGAAACGGTCTTCCGTACAGATGGCGTCCAATGACATTTGAAGTGGACGGAAAGGTTTATCTTAACGAAAGGGCAATTGCCACACAGCAAACCGGATTCTGGTTTGTAGGGCAAAGCAGATCATATATTCCCGACCAAATTGGAGGAATACTATGGTTTGGTGTGGATGATGCTGCTACCTCTCCGCTGACACCTATCTATACATCTTCGCAAAGAGTTTCGGTGCACTACTCTTTGGGCAACGGCTCGATGATAGAGTACTCACCAACCTCAATGTTCTGGTTAACCAACAGAATTGCCCAATTTGCATATCTGCGCTACAATCACATAGGGAAAGAGGTAAGAGAGGTTATTGACAGGCACGAAGATGCAAAATTTGCAGAGGTTAGGGCAATTGATAAGACTGCCCTCACTCTTCTTAATGAGAGTCCCGATTTTGTACGGGAATTTTTGACCAACTACTCCGTAAACACAGCCAACTCGCTTTTCGAGCAGTGGAAGAGACTGGATGAGTATCTATTGGTTAAATATATTGACGGAAATACAAAAAAACAGAATGCCGATGGTTCATTTATGAACAACGGCCACTCTCCTGTAATTCCTCCTGCCCCCGATTTTCCCGGTTATACCCAAATTTGGAAAAGGGCTGTGATTAAAGATACCGGTGATAAACTGGTATTGTAAAAAAAACAGACAATAAACATAAGTTAACCTGAATTGTAAATTATTGAAAATAAGTTACTATTTATTACAAAGGGGCAATATGCCCCTTTTGTTTATAAAATATTAGTAAAATCTTTTACTATTTTCTCAATTAAAATTATATTTGTAATAGCTTACTAGTGTATAAACTTT
>CAZPFI010000193.1:0-2093 GCA_964585795.1 uncultured Muribaculaceae bacterium
AAATTATCTTGGACATAAGATGAATGCTTTTATGGTTGGAGATGACATTTCTAACTTTTCAGATTGGTATTTTTTTGAATCTTCAGCTCCCCATATCAACAGAAAAGCAAATGATTGGTTGATGCAATATGCTGGGGGAAATAGTTCTGCTATAAATGGCCCTCCTATGAATGGGAAACTATCTTCTGAAAATCCAATAGAAATTAAAATTTTGAATGGAAATATAACAGAATTTGGTATAAATCCAAATCCACAAATAAGAATTATAAAAACTCGTGAAGAGAGTAATGCTTTAATGACGAACTGATATTGTGTAACTTCCTGCTTATCTGCCGTTTGACTGCGATTGGTTTTCTAAAGCCACAAAAACCACTCACATATATATAGCTTATTTAGAGAGACATACACAAGATGAGTTAGTCATTAAATTCTAAGGTTAATATCAGCAGTGCCAAGCTTCTCTTTAAGAATGTTATTAAAATCAGCTATGTCAATGTCCATATTATTAAACTCTCTTGCACGAATCTGAAAATGAGAGAAATTAAGAGGGACCGAATTCCTGACATACCACTCAAAATCGTACCAATCTCTACCTTTAACCCTGTTTTTATATTTCCGGAATATCAGCGCATGAAGCTTGCCTGCAAACAGATTTGGCAAAGTAACGCAGCGGGTCATAAACGAGAAAGGCATAAGCGAAAGCTTCTGCTCTGTACTAAATCCTAAAGGTGGGTTAGTATCAACCTCTATTTTAATCTTAATATCTCTTTCTGTTTTGAAAATAAGATCATATTGCTCTGTTGTATCTTTCAGAAACGCCGATTCTACCTTTGTCTCTCTCTTTTTCTCCTTTTTGGCAATTAACACATCGCGCCCGGCTGCCTTAAACTCATTAATGACAAACGGAAAATAGCTCTCTAAGTCGAAATCATCAACCACCTCTACCAGAGAGAAGTCAAGATCTTCCGAAAACCTTTTTAATCCATGAAATATTCGCAGACAGGTACCTCCATAAAAAGCAGCTTTTTCAAAGAACCCTCCCCGATATAAACCTGCCAAAGCTATTTCTTGCATCACTTGGTAGGTTGCATTGCGTTGTTGCTCCCTGGTCTTAATCTCGTACCTTGCAAGCATCTGTTCAAATACTGTCATTATGATAATAGTTTTAGGAGTAATTCAAGCGATTGTCTCTTTTTTCCGGTTGCAGCACACAGCTTAATGATATCTCTATCCATTTTTGCAAATGCTGTCATATCTAAACGCAAATCTTCTGCCAGATAGATTTCAATTGACCTCATAGACTGAAAGTTAAGGTACGGCGTCGAAATAATCAGGTCACACAGCGCCTTTTCGGGCGAAGCGATAAGAAACATATATCTATTATCGACACTCACCTGACTAACGCCAACTGAATAATAGTTTTTATTAAAAGATACATATTGAAAAATTGAAATGCTGTTTTGGAATTGCCTTGACCGGTTTGTGGTTGCAGACCGGACAAGATATACATGCTCCGGAATTAAACCCCAGTATCGTAATGCACTCTCCATAGAAACATACGATGGACCGTAGATATGATTTGCAATCAATTCTACTGAGAGCAGCTCACCCGAAACATCGGAAGAAACTACATACAATCCTTTTTTCAATCTAATCAATTTCCTCTGGCTCTCTAAAGACAATATCTTGTCATTGGGAAAATTGTAAGTTGAGAATAACGATTGCAGAACCGAAGTATTAACCGGCACTACCCCTAGTTGTATTAGCTCTTCCATTGCTAAAAATATCAAAACCTATGCAAATGTATAAATTTTTGCGTAGATAAAAGAAATTTATTCTGTTTTGTGTGCAGAATTTAATATTTTATGCAGGCCTTGAGGTTTTAAGGCATTGCAATCTGCCCTATAGCATTAGGCAACACCGGCTTTCCTGACGGTTTTCTGCTGAGCACCCTGACAGCAGAAAACACTGTGTTTTAAAACTTTGCCAATGTAAACGACTGGTTTTACAAGGTAGAAAGAACCGCCTCAGTAATTGCCTTCTCCCTCTCAAAAGCCATATTAAGAATTTGCTCTGCCTCCTTAACCATAGAG
>CAZPFI010000194.1:0-2038 GCA_964585795.1 uncultured Muribaculaceae bacterium
CGAATTTTAAGAGAACTGGCCGATTCAAATGTTGTTTCTGCGGAGGCCCTGCTCAAGAGACTGCTCCCGGCTCAGCTTGTATCCTTTTTTCTCAAAAAATATAGAATTTTTGAAAGACTGCCACAGGATAAAACAGATCGGTTTTTTGCGGACAACCTAGCAAATCACTTAAAAAACTGGATGCTGAATATAATTACTTTTACCTCTTACGAAAGAGCTGTAATTACTGCTGGTGGAGTATCGCTTAAGGATGTGTATCCAAAAAAAATGCAATCAAGAGTTATTGATAATCTGTTTTTTGCAGGAGAGGTGTTGGATCTTGACGGAGATACCGGAGGGTATAATTTACAAATAGCATTTTCTACCGGATTTACTGCAGGGAAAGAGGCGGCTCATTTGATATTAAGCCTCAAGTGATGAGTAATATTATGGAAAAGTTCCAATCTATTCACGGTATTATCTAGTTTCACGTGATCATGTTCAATAAAAATAATGTCTCCGGTTTTTAGCGTACAGATAGAGGAGAGCTTATTTAGTGTTTTTTTAGCAATCTCAATATAATCAAAGGAATCGAGCCGTGTTTTGTATTCTGTCTCGTCCGCAGACAAAGTCAAATTCCCCTCAATCACTATGTCAGTGCTGATTTTCTCTGAAGAGAGATATGTACTTTTATCAAAAATTAGTGAGAAGAGCCCGGAGTTGTTGTTAAAAAAACTCTCATCACGGAACTCTGCATAAAGAAGTACATCGAAAGAGTAGAACTTAACGTATCTGTCAAAAAATGGTTCTTCAATGAATCTGGCACTTTTCTCAAGAAAAAAAAGCACTCCGCTGCAAGCAGAGATGCTGTTTATATATTCGGGTACATAGAAATCAGAAGAACCCTTTACAAGAGAAGAGTCGGGCCTTAGATGGAAAAACTTGCCGTATTCACTAACTACATAGATGTTCATCTATAGAAGTGTATTCTCGTATTTAATTTTTAAATCTGTTATTACCTGTTTGGTGTCAAGCGTAAATTCACCGTTCATCATCCAGGAGTAGTAACTTGGTTCGTTTTTCAAAACCTTCTCGACACTTTTGCCTTTATGTTTGCCAAAATTTATAATCGGGACATCGTTTTCGTCAAGGGCAATCCTGCCGGCATAATCAAGAAAACGAGATTTTGCAGAGAAGTCTGCTAAAAAATTGATATCATTTTCCAACTCATTGCTGTATCTCTCCAGCTGTGACTCCAGAATTTCGTAGGTAGCTATTGTATCTGCCTCTGCAGAGTGAGCGTTTGTAAGATCTTTATTACAGTAAAACTTATATGCGGCACTCAGTGTCCTCTGTTCCATTTTATGGAAGATATTCTGGACATCCACAATTTTCCTTTTTCGGAAATCGAACTTAACACCGGCTCTAAGCAGCTCTTCTGCAAGAATCGGAATATCGAAACGTATTGCATTATAGCCCGCAAAGTCACATCCTGTCATCCACTGAGCCAGACTCTTTGCTACCTCTTTAAAAGTAGGACAATCTGCAACATCTTCATTTGAAATGCCATGAATGTTTTGGGCTTCAGGTGAGATGGGTATAGTAGGATTTATACGTCGTGTTTTGAGTTCCTGGTCGCCATTAGGCATCACTTTCAGGGCGCTGATTTCCACAATTCTGTCTGTGGCCACGTTAAGTCCCGTACTCTCAATATCAAAGAACAGAATCGGGTTTTTTAGATTAAGCTTCATAGTAAAAAAATGAATGAGATCAGGCACTAACCATCATAGGCATTATTAAAGCCAAAATCTCTTCTGTGGGGTCATTTTGTCCTGATGGCAGAATAAGGGCAGCCCTTGAAGGATCAGACAGCTCAAGGGAAATGTCTGTATATGGAAGATTAGTAAGAATCTCTATTAAAAAGGTAGATTTAAAACCTATTTCCATGGGGTCTCCTTCATACTGACAAGTGAGTCGCTCGTGTGCAGAAATGGAAAAATCAATATCTTGAGCAGAAATAACAAGCTGATTGTAGGATAATTTTAGCTTTACAAGACTG
>CAZPFI010000195.1:0-2018 GCA_964585795.1 uncultured Muribaculaceae bacterium
GAGATGGTGCTTTTTTGAAGTCGTCTCCGGAAGAAGCTGCCAGACAAATAATTAATGCAATAGATAACAAAAAAGGGATTGCATATGTCACAGGTAGATGGTTTTTTGTGGCCCTGTTGATGAGACTGGTTCCTAACTTTATTTTTGAGCGGCTTAAGCTCTGATTTTTTTATTATATTTGCGTTATATCCAATTTTATGAGAGATATTTTGAACGAGATTTCCCTATGTATCCAGAGAGGGAAAATAGATCAGGCTACGCAGTATCCTCCTGATATGAATGGTTTGCCCGGGGCTGATGAACTTACAGGAGAGGCACTGAGTTCCGGAGTTTCTGCCCATGATATTTTAAACAGTGCCATGATTCCCGCCATGGGTATTGTAGGTGAGCTATTCAGAAATAAGAAATTATTTGTACCACAGGTTCTTATGTCTGCGAAAGCTATGAACAAAGCGATGGTACATCTTAAGCCTTTCTTTGCTTCAGGTCTCTTAAAGCAAAAAGGGGTCTTTGTAATAGGTACTGTATCCGGTGATTTGCATGATATAGGCAAAAATCTGGTTTCAATGATTATAGAGGGAGCCGGATGGAGGGTGATTGATTTAGGTGTTGATGTCAGTTCCGAAAAATTTGTCGATGCATCACGCGAGCACCCTGATTCAATTATTGGGATGTCTGCACTTCTTACAACTACAATGGAATCTATGGAAAAAGCTGTGGCAGAGGTTAAGAAAAACAATCCCGGACAGCGTGTTATCGTTGGAGGAGCTCCTCTTAGTAATGATTTTGCAATGAGAATCGGAGCAGACCTCTTCGCGCCAAATCCACAGAGTGCAGTTGCCTATCTGAACACTTTATCTGATGGTTATTAATGAATATTATTCCTCTATATCTTGTTTCAGGGTTTCTGGGGAGTGGTAAAACAACTCTCTTGAAAAGAGTTCTGGAGGATTTTGGCAATGTCATTAAAATTGGAATTATTCAGACAGAGTTTCCTCTTTCAAGTATTGACTACGGCTTTAAAGAGTATTCCCATATTCCGTTTTCACTTTTGGAATATAACAGAGGTTCTGCTTCGTGTATTTCTCTTTCCTCTGATTTCCCCGATCTCTTTATTTCATTTATAAATCTAAACACTCCGGATGTGCTTTTTTTAGAAACTTCCGGTTTGGTTAACCTCAATGATATAATAAACATGCTAAGTTCGGGTCCTTTAAAGGATAGGGTAGCACTAAATAGAGGTTATACTATTATTGATGCATCCAGATTCGACCAGGAGGTTACTTTTTTAAAATCATTGAAAAATCAGATAAGAGTCTCGGATGTTGTTGTTATTAATAAGTATGAGAAACTTAACAGACTGGAATCTCATAAGACTATCCTTACAGGACACAACTATAAAAGAATAGAGAGTTGGGTGACCTCTCTCAACCCATTTGCTACAATTATTCCGGCTGTAAACTCTACTCTTCCGGAGAGTGAACTCTCGTTTTCTTCTGTAAATGATACAACATATAAGAAAAAGGCCTTTTTAAAAAGGGTACTTACATCTTCAGATATTTTTAAAGAATCTGAAGTGGGTTTGATTGAAAGTGTTTTGTGCAAGGTTGATTTTGCCTATGGCTACATTAGAACAGAAAATGGTGTAATTGCCATTTCATTCAATAAAGGAGTTGCGCGAAAACTTAATTACGCTTATCCGGTTAATGAAACAGTAATTGTACTTTATGCCGTGAAGAATCATTTGAGTGCTTTGGCAAAAATTTTGAGCAATGAGTGATTTTATCACTATTCCTCTAAAATTATCAGAGGTAAGCTTTAATGCTGAATCTCTGCTTCATCTTACCGGTAAAGGTTTCGAGCGAGAAATCAGAGATGTGGAGTCTATGTTTTCACTCGTAACCGCAAACGGGGGTTATCTATTGACAGATTGGAATAATAATATTTTTGACTTTGGAGCAAGGGTGTCTGATTGTTTGAGAGATGCAGAAATAATTGCCATTTTCCTTACCACTTTG
>CAZPFI010000196.1:0-1986 GCA_964585795.1 uncultured Muribaculaceae bacterium
TGCCCAACAGACTGCCCAACAGACTGCTCAACAGACTGCCCAACAGACTGCCCAAGAGACTGCAAAGGTGGCACAACCGGCGGACAGCTCTGCAACACTTTACAGGGTGCAGATTCTTGCCCTTCACAGCAACAGGGGTATTTACGAACATTTGTTACCTCTTCTTGTAAGGATAAAAGGATTGGTTATAACAGAGACCTACTCTGCAGACAGGTTCTACAGGTACTCTGCAGGGTCGTTTAAAACCAGAGCTGAGGCAATAGCTCTTCTAAGATTAATACGCGCATGTGGATGGCCGGAAGCTTACATCGTGCCTTATACTTTAAAGGAGGATGCAAAAATTAAGACAAACACTATTATTTACATACCCGATAAAGCAATTTTCGGCATTCAGATGTGTGCTTTAAGGAACAGACTTGATATTAATGAACACTTTGGTAAACTTACTCAAGAGTTGCCGGGTGTTGAGATATCCGAAGAGAGGGGCAATGATGGATTGTACAGGTACAGTGCAGGCAGATTCATAAGCAGAGCAGAGGCACAAAATGCCTTGAGAATAATAAGAAGACTTGGATGGGGCGACTCCTTCATAACTTCTGTTGTGATTTCAAAGGAGTAGCAAAGGAGTAGCAAAAGTGAGTCACAACATTTGCATCAGTACAGCTATGAACTATCTCTTACTGTAAGTAACTTTTACTGCGCCAGTTTGTACTTCTCTATCTTTGCGTTGAGAGTTGGCCTTGTAATGTCAAGAATTCTTGATGCCTCAACCTTGTTCCACTTAACATACTCAAGTACCGATTTTATATGCTCTTTCTCAAGATCGGCAAGTGTTTGTAATTGAGAAGCTGCAGTAAATGTAAATTCACTACCATCCTGACGGCTCGTGTTGAGTGAGATGTGTTCTGCTTCCAGAACATCGGTTTTAGACATAATAATGGCTTGAAGAATAGTGTTTTCAAGTTCTCTTACATTGCCCATCCAGTTATGTCTTTGAAGCATTTCTATGACACCATCACCTATCTTGGTTACACTTCTGTTGAACTTTTTATTGAGTTTATGAAGAAAATGAATCACCAGATCGTTTATATCCTCTTTTCGCTCCCTTAAAGGAGGCAGGTTAATGGTAAAGACTTTAAGTCTGTAATAGAGGTCCTCCCTGAATTTCCCCTGAGTAATGAGATCTTCAAGATTTTTATTTGTTGCTGCAATTATGCGTGCTTTCATTGGGATAGGTGTCTCACCTCCCACTCTCTCAAACTCCAGCTCCTGAATAACCCTTAACAGTTTAACCTGGGTATTCAGCGATACTTCCGATATTTCGTCCAGGAATATACTGCCTTCGCCTTCCAGTTCGAATTTTCCTTTCTTGTCGCGGATAGAGTCTGTAAAGGCCCCTTTGACATGCCCGAACAGTTCGCTCTCAAGCAGAGTTTCTGTCAAGGCGCTGCAATTAACAACTACCAGCGGCTTATCCTGTGTTATGCCGGAGAAGTGTACAAGACGGGCTATAAGCTCTTTCCCGGTACCGGTCTCTCCCTGAATAAGTACATTAACTTTATTCATAGAGATTCTCCCAATATTCTTGAAGATTACCTTCATCTGAGGGGCACGGCCTACAAGGAAATTGCTGTCGATAAGCTTCTCGCTTTTTTCGTCCGGGACTATAACATTATCAAGGGAGTTGCTTATTTTTACAGCTTCCAGGGCCTTGTTTACCGTTGACATGAGCATCTCACCGGTAACCGGTTTCTCCAGAAATTCATATGCTCCCCTTTGTATAGACTTGATTGTAACGGCAACATCTCCATAACCGGTAAGCATTATTACCGGAGTGTTGATCTTCATTTTCATTATCTCGGTAAGTACCTCCAGACCATTTATTCCGGGCATCTGGTAGTCTGTGATGACCAACTCTGGTTTTTCCGATTTAATATATTGAATTCCAATGTTTCCGTCTTCTGCCTCAACTATCTCGTGCCCCTC
>CAZPFI010000197.1:0-1930 GCA_964585795.1 uncultured Muribaculaceae bacterium
CCTACTGTTTCGGGGATGACTGGATGAGTTCCAAACTTATCTTTAATGAAGTAAACTATGGTGTCATTACTCCCAGCTACACCTCTTCCTATTTCTGTAAAATAATGCCCATAAACCCATTCGCCATTATCGGCTCTTTTGCCTCTAAATAAAATTTCTCTTTTCATAATCCTTTATTATTTCTCATTCGTTAAAGACTCTCTTATGCACTTAATAATCATAAGGACAAACATCAATGCTTCCATAATCTACTGTATTATAAGTTTATCGGGGCGAATATGTTTGTAAAACTCAAATGAATGCCGCCTGTTCCACAAGCTAAAGGCAGTCCCTCTCGTAAACCTTATCCCCGTACTGCTAAAAAGCCCATTACGGTTAAGCACTTCGGCGATAAAAGACCAAGATATTTTTTGCTTATTTTCCAATAAGATATATATCAATAAGTCCATTACCAATAGTGCTCGGCGGTTATTAGCATTATTCTCCGCAAGATGCTTTTTCGCCTCAACAGAAGCCTTAACCGCCTTATCTAATCCTATACCGTTTGGGTTGTTCACATATTTACCCTCTTTGGCTATCTTTGCCTGTAGTGCCTTAGAGGTTCGCTCTGATATCTTGTTTCGCTCACTCTCCGCCATTCCTGCCCTGACTGAGAATAGTAAAGGGTCATCATCTGGGGAGCTTACATCAAGTATCTTTATTCGTTTGCGTAACTGAAATAGGTATGCAGCATCTCTCCCAAGTCGGTCAAGCTTCGCAAAAACCAATGTAGCTCCCGTCTGCTCACACAGTTGCGCCGCTTTCTCCAATTCGTGTCTGCTATCATTCATTCCGCTCTCCGCCTCAACAAACTCACCAACCACCTCAGCATCACCAATGTATCGCAAAATATCCGCCCTCTGCCCATCAACGCCTAAGCCCCTTACTCCTTGCTTGTCCGTGCTGACCCTTAAATATATGCAGTACTTCATTTTATGCCTCCTTACTTAACTATCTTAAAGGTTAATAAATTACTTATACCCAATCGCTCAGTATTATATTGTCGCCTAAAAACCTTAAACTGTACACCCGAAATATAAAACAAAGCTACATTATTTTTATCAAAAGAGCAAATTTCTGTTATCCCATAGTTGTCCATAACCCTCTTTTTTACTCGCCTAATCTCAGGGCTATTCGTCTTATTGTACTGATTACAAAGCAAAACGAAATGCCATATCTGATTTACTATTTTTTTAAACTCTGCCCTTTGCATCTTCCAAATATTTTAATGATATGTAAAACCTGATTTTCTAATTGTATATTATTCGGTTGCCTCTCATACGATAACAACAAAGCATCTGTATCAAAAATGCCTATATATTCCTTGCCGTATATCTTTGCACAGATGTAATACTTATCGTTGGCCAATCGTTCAAATTTAATCACTCTACGCTCTACGATATTAAAGAGATTACTGTGTTTGTATATTATGAATAACAACACAAAATAGGCTGTAAATGTCACATAAAAAGCCCAAATTTGTGACGAATTTGCTTGGGTGATATCTGCCCCAAAGAACAGAAGTAACGGTATTAAAAGCACCCCTAAAATGATTATCTTAATTGTTCTCATCTTTGCCTCCGAAGTTTTTAAATGTTGTGGTTAGTAAAAAGTAAAAAGCCCTATATCCTAAGTATAGAATTAGGGCTATTGCTGCAATAATTAGTGTGTTCATCTATTACTCAACTTTTTTGGCCTTATTATTTTCTAATGTGTAAAATGTATCTTCAAGTATCTTTTTGCCATCTACCTTAAATGCCTTAACATTAAGAATTGAATAATCATTACTTCTCTCAGTTAGCACTATCCAACAACCAATTTTGCCTTTTGCTTTGCTCTCATAGCCCGTTACTATTGCGATGCTGTCTTTTCCCTCTACTGTCGCAGCAGA
>CAZPFI010000198.1:0-1910 GCA_964585795.1 uncultured Muribaculaceae bacterium
TGATGCAATCTGAGCTGAGAATGTGTAACTCCTCCTACTTGCTGGATAGATAGTAGACGTCCCATAACTTTAACAACCTCATCCACTACAGAATGAGCCTGCTCAAATGCTGAGGCATCCGAGGCAATAGCCAATGCCTTAACGCCATAGCTTTCAATCTCTTTCACTGTATCAGAGGCATTTTCGTCCAGATTAAGATCTGTTATTGCCACATTTGCACCACTCTGTGCATATTTTATTGCTATTGCTTTTCCGATTCCTCTTGCAGCTCCTGTTACAAGAGCAACTTTACCTTCAAGTAGTTTCATAATTTTCTTTATACAGGTTTCTTAATTAAACAAATATTGCCGAAAGATCATACTCATCGGCATTTTCTATCTTCACATCTACAAATGTACCTATAATATTTTTACTTTTCAGCTCTTCAGGCAAACTATCTGCCCCTATAAGTATCTCCCCGTCAACTTCAGGAGCTTCACTCATACTGCGGGCAACATACACACCATCTCCAAAAGAGTCTACCAATACTCTCTCTACCTTTCCGATTCGCGATATATTAAAATTAAGAGATATTTGAGACTGCACATTCATAAGCTGTTCATACCTCTCATCTTTAACCTTCTGAGAAATGGTGTCCCTAAGGTTTAGAGCTCCCCATGTACCCTCCTCTTCTGAATAGGTAAATGCACCCAGTCTCTCAAAACGCATCTCTTCAACAAAAGAGAGAAGTTGTGCAAAAGCCTCTTTGCTCTCTCCGGGATGACCTACAATCATTGTGGTGCGAAGAACAATTCCCGGAACTCTTTTACGAATTGTCTCAACAAGTTTTCTCGTGGCTGCACCGTCAATGTTTCGTCTCATATTGCCCAGCACCTTATCGTTTACATGCTGAAGGGGAATATCCAGATATTTGCACATTTTTGGGTTGTTTGCCATTACATCAAGAATACTCTCCGGAAAAGATGCCGGGTAAGAGTATAGAAGCCTGACCCACTCAATGCCTTTAACATCACATAATTTATCGAGCAGCGAAGCTAGTCGTCTATCTCTGTACAAATCAATTCCGTAATATGTGGTATCCTGAGCAACCACCACAAGCTCCTTCACACCTAAAGATGCCAGATATGAGGCCTCCTCAACAAGCTGCTCCTCTGCTATCGATTTATGCACACCTCTTATCAGAGGAATTGAGCAGTATGAGCACACCCTGTCACAACCTTCAGAGATTTTAAGATATGCATAATGAGAAGGAGTAGTTAAAAATCTCTTGTTGTTTAAGCTACAATCCCACACTTTCCCCAACGCACTTAAAACTGAATTCATCTCAAAAGCACCGAAAAACCCATCAACCTCCGGTATCTCCTCCTTTAACTCCCTGCGGTATCGCTCAGACAAACAGCCAAAAACAAATATCTTACGAGTAAAACCAACTCTTTTGGCCTCAACCGCCTCTAAAACGGCATTTACAGACTCCTCCTTGGCATCTTTTATAAAACCGCAGGTGTTAATAATAAGAGCATAGGGACGAACAACCGATATATCACTCTCCTACGGAATAATATCTATTCCGGAATCGGCAATTTGTTTTAACAGATGCTCGGAATCGACCCTGTTTTTAGAACAGCCCAGAGTTATTAACTGAACCGATTTCATTAATCCTCCGATTTATTCTCACTGCTTTCCTGAGTCTCAAACTCCAGAGAGGCAAACTCCTTAAGAGCATTGTACCACTCCACCACCTTTTTCATATGCGATAGGTAAAAACGATTCTGATCGTAGTCAGGAATCACCTTTTCAAAGAAGTCCTTTAACTCCTCCGGTTTCGACTTGGATGAAGGTGCTGCCTCTGCTCCAAGGTGCTCTTTCATTTTTTCAAACATTTTAATCAGAGGCATCTCCTCTGTTTCTGT
>CAZPFI010000199.1:0-1903 GCA_964585795.1 uncultured Muribaculaceae bacterium
TGCTGAAATAGTTAAAAATGGCTGTATCGTAATGTGAACTGATATTAAATGCCCAGCAGGCAAAGAACTCCCTCTGTTCCAGGGTTGTCTCTCCTCCGCCTTGTGACAGCAGAGCCATAAGGTTTTCGTAGAGCTCCTTGCAGGGAACAATAAGCACATCATTATAATTTTTGGCGGCGGCTCTAATCAGAGAGATGCCTCCTATGTCAATCTTTTCTACTATTTCATTGTGGGGGGCATTGGAGGCGACATACTTCTCGAAGGGATAGAGATCGACAACCACCAGATCAATTTGAGGAATAGAGTATTCGACAAGTTGTGCCAGATCTTCCGAATTGTCCCTTCTGCCAAGTATTCCCCCGAAAACCTTTGGATGCAGAGTCTTAACTCTTCCACCCAGTATTGAGGGATATGATGTTATGCTCTCAACCGGTATAACCGGCAGGCCCAGATCTGTAAGGTAGTCAAAGGTACCCCCTGTAGATAGAATTTCTACTCCTGACTCTGTTAGTTTTTTTGCAATTTTATCAATCCCCTCTTTGTGATATACCGAGATTAACGCTCTTTTGATAGTTCTGTTTTCCATATCCCTTAAATGTCTGCAAAATTACTAAAATATACAATAAATACCTACTTTTGTTATGCCAAATAAAATTATGAAAATGGTTGACAAAAGGCGATTTGCCATTATTGTAGCCGGGGGCTCCGGGAGCAGGATGGGAGGTAATATTGCAAAGCAGTTTATGACGCTTGCATCAAAACCTGTAATTGTCCATACCATTGAGAGATTTCTGGCGCTTCCATATACTGTGGATATAATTATTGTTCTTCCCGCCGATTATAAAGATTACTGGAAAGAGTACTGTTTTGCCAATGGCCTTACATTTCGCCACACCCTTGTTTCGGGCGGAATTACCAGATTTCACTCCGTAAAGAATGCTCTTAAGTATGTTGTTGGGGGCTCTTTGGTTGCGGTTCACGATGGTGTACGCCCTTTTGTTCATCCGCAGTTCATAGACCAACTGTATCAGCTGGCTGAAATTCACAAGGCGGTAGTACCTGTAATCAATCCGGTTGACTCAATGAGAGTAAAAGAGGGGGCGGGGAGCAAAGTTGTGGACAGGCAACAATATTTAATGGTGCAAACTCCACAGGTTTTTCAATCCGATCTTCTTATAAATGCATACAAACAGGCCTACACTCCGGTATTTACCGACGACGCCTCAGTGGTTGAGAGCACAGGAGAAAAAATCTGCTTTACCGATGGTAATGCAATGAATATAAAGATTACAAATCCGGGGGATTTGGTACTGGCCGAAGCTGTTCTCAGCGTTTTTTAACCGGAGAGATTTTTCCCGGATAGTCTTTTACCCAAACTTGTCTCTCTATTGCCTGATCCAGAGATATGAAGGTCTCTGTCTGTTCAACAGACGGGATATTCTGAATGGTATTTATTAGAATCTCCATCAGGTGGTCGTGATTCTGACAATAAATTTTCAACATCAGAGCGTGTTTCCCTGTTACAAAGTGACACTCCACAACTTCGGGAATGTTTCTCAAAGCTTCAATGACAGAGGGGTAGTGGTTGGCCTGGGCCAAACTCACACCTACAAAGGCACATACATTAAGACCAAGAGTCTGGGGTTTAACAAGAAGCCGCGAACCTGTAATAATTCCCAGGTTCTCCATCTTTTTGACTCTCTGATGGATGGCTGCTCCGGAGACTCCGCATTCACGGGCAATCTCAAGAAATGGCATCCTTGCATTCTTAACAAGGAATGACAGAATCTTCTGATCAATCTGATCAATCTGGTATTTTGGCATATTTGTAATGGATATAATGTCTCCTTACAAATATAATAATAAATTATAATTAATTCGGATTTATTTTTTGAAAAAAGAA
>CAZPFI010000200.1:0-1836 GCA_964585795.1 uncultured Muribaculaceae bacterium
TGTCCGATACTATTAACATATCACCGGAAAGAGCATCAATCCTTGAAGAGAGAATTGCCCTTATAAACGATTTGCTTAGAAAACACAGAACCGACAGTGTGGAAAAGCTCATATCCATAAAAGAGGAGCTGTCATCAAAACTGGAGACTTCCGGAAATGACAAGGAGTTACTTGAATCTATCAACAACAGTATATCACAAGCAGTTACAGAAAGAGACAGATTGGCTGAAGAGCTAACCTTATGCAGGAAAAATGTATCAGGTGAATTTGCGGCAAAAATGAGAGACAGTATTAGGGATTTGGAGATGCCATATGCACAGTTCAATGTAATAATTAAGCAGCGGGAGAATTACGACCAGTACGGAAAAGATGATCTCTTTTTTACATTCTCGGCAAATAAAAATATTCCTGAAAGAGATCTCAGTAAAGTAGCTTCCGGAGGTGAACTCTCGAGAATTATGCTGTGTCTTAAATCTGTAATGGCAAAGGGAACCGGAATGCCTACACTTATTTTTGATGAGATAGACAGCGGGGTATCAGGAAGCATTGCAGATAAAATGGGCTCTTTGATTGGCGATTTAAGCCAGAATATGCAGGTTTTTGCAATAACACATCTTCCTCAGATTGCCTCAAAAGGTAAATGTCATCTTCTTGTCTTCAAAGATCTTGATTCTAGCGGAAAGGCAACAACAAAAATTAAAAAAATTACCGGAGACGAACGAATACTTGAAATAGCAAGAATGCTGAGTGGTTCACAGCTTACTGGTGCAGCTGTGGCCAATGCAAAAGAGTTTCTGCGGTTAACTTAAACTAAACATATATATATATGAGACTTATAATTCAAAACTCTCACGAGCAGGTGTCCCAATGGGCTGCTGCATTAATTGTTAAAAGAATCATCGAATACTCACCCACTCCCGATAAACCTTTTGTTCTTGGTCTGCCAACCGGCTCCACACCTTACGGAACATACAAAGAGTTAATCAGACACTACAGGGAAGGAACCGTTTCATTTAAGAATGTGGTGACATTCAATATGGATGAATATATTGGAATACCCAAAGAGCATCCTCAGTCATACTTCTCATTTATGTGGGAAACCTTCTTTCAGCATATTGATATACAGAGGGAAAATGCAAACATTCTGGATGGCAATGCTCACGATCTCGATCTTGAATGTGAAAATTACGAGAAGAAGATGAAATCATACGGAGGAGTAAATCTCTTTATGGGAGGCATTGGTCCTGACGGTCACATTGCTTTCAATGAACCGGGCTCTTCACTCTCATCCAGAACGCGGATGAAAAACCTTACAACAGACACAATAATTGCAAACTCGAGATTCTTTAACAACGATATATCACAAGTACCTAAAACAGCACTCACTGTTGGTGTGGGGACTATAATGGATGCAGATGAAGTGATGATACTTGTCAATGGCCATCACAAGTCCCGGGCATTGTGGCACGCTGTTGAGGGAGCAGTTAATCATATGTGGACAATAAGTGTTCTACAAATGCATCCCAAAGGCATAATAGTATGTGACGATGCTTCCGTTGTGGAACTTAAGGTTGGAACAGTGAATTACTTTAAGGATATTGAAAGAGATAATCTCGATCCAAGATCTCTGCTTATATTCAACTAACAAAGAAAAAGTGCCGCCTGGCAAAACACCTTTTCAAACCAATACATCCTCTCATCCTTATCTATCCCTTTCCCTATAGCAGGAAAAGGGATTTCGTGCGAATAGTTAAAAGGGAAATCAATCTCTGTAAGACACTCTTTCCATATTTTACCAAGTGCCAATTTAATTCCTGCAGTAGGAATTACACTGTC
>CAZPFI010000201.1:0-1832 GCA_964585795.1 uncultured Muribaculaceae bacterium
CCTGTCTCAAACCGAATATTTTGCTCTCTTCAAAACAACGCTCGACCACTATAAAAATTGTTTGGGAGACATCTACAATAAATATAAAGACGATAACATTTATGAACTCCTTAGGGATTTAATAGCATTTCAGGCAGAATCTGCAAGAATGACAGATGATTTAACTGCCAATATCCGCTCTGTACTTTTGTCAAATTTCAGCTCTCTGCTAAAGGGGTTACCTCTTATGGTTAAGGAGATTGCAAAAGAGTATGACAAAGAGATTGATTTTGAAGCAAAAGGGGCAGATGTAGAAATTGACAGACGAATTCTTGAAGAGTTAAAGAATCCGGTTATTCATATTATCAGAAACTGTATCGACCACGGTATAGAGAATAAGGCAGAGCGGGTTGTTGCCGGCAAGGATTCCGGTGGCAGAATCTCTATTATTGTCGAAAAGCTGATTGAGAGAAAGGTTCGTATCATAATATCTGACGACGGTCGTGGCATCGACTTGAAAAAGGTTATTGAATCGGCACAAAAAAACGGTGTTATCTCCAAAGAGGAGAGTCTCACTATAGACCCAAAGGAGGCATTCAGACTTATCCTTAAATCGGGGGTGACGTCTAAAAATTTTGTCACCGATATTTCAGGGAGAGGAATCGGAATGTCTATTGCCGAGGAGAAGATTCTATCTCTTGGGGGTACATTGGATATCTATTCTGAAACCGGAAAGGGGACAAAATTTACAATTACTCTCCCTCAGACAATATCTACCTTTAGAGGGGTGTTGGTAAAAAGTGAAAAGCAGTATCTGATTATCCCTTCAAAGTTTGTTAAAAAAGTTATTCAAAAAGGTGGAGAGAGTATTGCTAAAGTTGGAAATAAAAAAATCTATCGCTGCGAAAACGGATTAGCATTCAATCTTTTCAGACTTTCAGAACTGATAGGTATTGAGAAGAATTTGCACAAACCCAAAACCTCCGAAAACATCAACATACTCATAATAAGCCATAACAACAGAGAAATAGCATTAGTCGTTGATGAAATTTTTGAGGAAAACGAAGGAATCCTCAAGGGAATGGGGCCGCAATTACAATATGTTAAGTATATTGCCGGGGTAACAATAATTAAAAACGGAGTAGTTGTACCGGTAGTAAATGTTAAAGAGCTTATAAGAGACTCTGAGTCAGCCAATACTATGGCTGATGAATCTGGTTTGGACTTGCTCTCAGAGAGCGATGAAAAGAGGACTTCTTATTCTGTCCTGGTTGCAGAAGACTCAATTACAATCAGACATGCATTAAAAAATCACATTGAGTCTGCCGGATATATTGTCACTACGGCAATAGATGGAATCGATGCCATTAAAAAACTTAAAAGCAGTAAATTCGACATTGTTGTATCTGACATAGAGATGCCACATATGAACGGCTTCGAACTTACCCGGCAAATAAAGGAAAATCCTGAATTGTCAGAGGTTCCGGTTATTCTGGTAACTGCTCTGGAGAGCCCGGTAGATATGAAAAAAGGGATGGATTCCGGTGCTGATGCTTATATCGTTAAAAGTAGTTTTGAAAAAAGCAATTTAATTGATACAATTAAAAGATTGTTATAATTTACATGATGACTCTGTCAAAAGGCCAAAAAATACGTGTACTGATTGCAGAAGATTCTCCTCTGATTCAGAAACTTCTGATAAAAATATTATCGGAAGAGTCATCTTTTGAAGTAGTAGGGATTGCTTCAAACGGAGTTGAAGCAGTGAAGTTGAACAAATTGTTAAAACCCGATATTATAAGCATGGATCTTATGATGCCTGTAATGGATGGTTTAGAAGCAACAAAGCGTAT
>CAZPFI010000202.1:0-1800 GCA_964585795.1 uncultured Muribaculaceae bacterium
CTATGGTTGCGATTCTTACCGCACTGATTGCCGCCGATAATGGTTTTCAGTCATGCATTATGGCCCCAACCGAGGTCCTTGCTTTTCAACACTTTAAAAGCGCTCAAAAGTTACTTAAAAACTGCGGAGCTGTTTGCGCACTTCTTACCGGAAGTACTAAAACAAAAGAGAGAAGAGAGATCGGCCAAGGCTTAACAAACGGAACAATAAACATTTTGTTTGGGACCCATGCACTGATAGAAGACAGTGTTTGTTTTGCAAATCTGGGTTTTGCGGTGATTGACGAACAGCATCGTTTTGGAGTTGAACAAAGGGCTAAACTGTGGAGTAAGGGAGAAATTTTACCTCATATTCTTGTAATGACGGCAACACCTATTCCCCGGACTCTTGCAATGACTCTTTACGGAGATCTTGATATTTCGGTTATAGATGAGATGCCTCCCGGCAGAATCCCGGTAAAAACCATTCATGCTACCGAAAACCAAAGACCAAGAATATACACCTTTATGAAAGAGCAAATCAAAATAGGGAGACAGGTCTTTGTTGTTTACCCTTTGATCAAAGAGAGCGAAAAGCTGGATTATAAAAATCTCCAGGAGGGGTATATGAATATAATTGAGGAGTTCAAGGCACCTGAGTACGTAACGGCAGTTGTTCACGGTCAACAGAAAAACGAGAATAAAGCATTCGACATGAACCTATTTGCCTCCGGCAAAGCCAACATTCTGGTTTCTACTTCAGTTATTGAGGTGGGCGTGGATGTTCCAAACGCTACAGTAATGCTTATTGAAAGCGCTGAAAGATTCGGTCTCTCTCAGCTACATCAACTTAGAGGAAGGGTTGGAAGAGGCGCAGATGAGTCGTGGTGTATACTTATGACAGGGAGTAAAATGAGCAAAGAGTCTAAACAAAGAATTGCTCTGATGTGTTCTACCACGGATGGATTTGAACTAGCAGACGCCGACCTCCGAATGAGAGGTCCGGGAGATATGGACGGAACCCTTCAGTCCGGATTACCCATTGATCTGCGAATTGCAAATCTGGCAAAAGACTCTCAAATACTGGAGGAGTCACGAAGATATGCCATAAAGGTTCTGGAAAACGATTCTCTGCTTGAAAAGGAGATAAATAAGATTCTTAGAACTGGGCTCTCTCTCCTTAAAAGGGAACAAAAAGATTATTCACAAATAAGTTAATAAAGAGATAATGAAGTATATTGGAGCACATGTAAGCGCATCAGGAGGGGTGGAAAATGCCCCACTCAATGCCCATGAAATCGGAGCAGACGCCTTCGCACTTTTCACAAAGAATCAGAGGCAATGGAAATCGGCACCTCTTACCTTAGCCAGCATTGAAAAATTCAAAGAGAACTGTGCGAAATATGGGTTCGGGCCGAAGCAAATACTCCCTCACGACAGTTACCTTATTAACCTGGGACATCCGGAAACAGAAGGGCTGAATAAGTCCCGAGAGGCTTTTTTAGACGAGATGATCAGATGTGAACAGCTTGGGCTGGACCGCCTTAATTTTCATCCCGGAAGTCATTTGAATAAAACAGACATTGATACTTGTTTGAGAACTATTTCAGACTCAATAAACATTGCACTTGATAACACCAAAGGAGTAACAGCTGTTATTGAAAATACGGCCGGCCAAGGAACAAATCTTGGACACACTTTTGAGCAGATCGCACAGATTATTCACTATGTACAGGATAAGAGCCGAGTTGGCGTCTGCATCGATACATGTCACTCTTTTGCTGCAGGATACGACCTTTCGAATGCCGAGGGATTCAAAAAT
>CAZPFI010000203.1:0-1788 GCA_964585795.1 uncultured Muribaculaceae bacterium
CTCCTATACAATAAACGATGACGAGATTTTACTTGTTGTTAACGCATCAAATATCGAGAAAGATTATAATCACCTGTCGGAAATTGCTCCAAAATTCGGGTTAACTCCGGGAAAGGAGTTATACAATGCCTCGGATGAAATTTGCCAGCTTGCAATCCAGGGCCCTCTGGCATTAAAGGCAATGCAAAAAATATGTGACCAAAGTGTGGAGGATATGGAGTATTATACATTCAAGAAGATGACTGTTGCAGGAATCAGTAATGCAATATTCTCTACAACCGGCTATACAGGTTCGGGTGGCTGTGAAATTTATGTTGCCAACGAAGATGGAGAAAGACTGTGGAATGCAGTATTTGAAGCAGGAGCCGAATTCGATATTAAGCCGATAGGTCTGGGAGCAAGGGATACTTTACGCCTTGAGATGGGGTATTGTCTTTACGGAAATGATATTGATGACACTACATCGCCAATAGAGGCGGGTCTGGGTTGGATTACAAAATTTTCACCTGCAAAGGGAGAATTTCTTGACAGCCAGTATATGTTAAAACAGAAGAGTGAGGGAGTACAGAGAAAACTTACAGGTTTCGAACTTTTAGATAAAGGTATTCCAAGACACGGTTATGCAGTTTGTGACCAAAACGGCATGGAAATTGGTGTTGTTACCTCCGGAACTATGGGGCCTTCGGTACATAAGGCAATTGGAATGGCATATGTAAAACCTGAGTATTCAAAAGCAGATTCTGTTTTTTATGTAAAAGTGAGAGAGAAACTGTTAAAGGCACAGGTAGTGAAGACACCTTTTTATAAATAATAATTAAAGATGGCAAAATTTGCTTTTGTTCACAATAATATCAATGTAAGAGATTTGGATAAAAGTCTATCCTTTTACAGAGAGGCACTGGGGCTCGAAGAGGTGAGGAGGATATCACCGGAAGACGGCTCTTTCATAATTGTCTACCTCTCAGACGGCTCTTCTGCCCATCAACTGGAGCTTACCTGGCTGAGAGATTGGGACAGGCCTTATAATCTTGGAGACAATGAATTTCATCTTGCATTCAGAACCGATGATTTTCAGGAGGCATACAACAGGCACAATAAGTTGGGGTGCATCTGTTACGAAAATAAAAATATGGGGATCTATTTTATAAATGACCCCGATGGTTACTGGCTAGAGGTGTTACCTCCAAAAAAACAGGTATGATAAGAAGATATTTATCACTTTTGGCTCTGCTGCTAATCTTTGCAGCGGGGCTTTTTTCTCAGAGCAATCCGGTTGCACGGATGAGAAATGATGTTGCTTTTCTTACTGCCGACTCGCTTATGGGCAGGGCAACAGGAACAAAGGGAGAGGCAATGGCAGCACGGTTTATTGAGAGAGCTTTTGAAGAGGGAGGTGCAACACTGCTTTATCCTGCCCCCGGTCAGGATTTTTCTCTTGTTATAAGTGACGGTGACACAATAAATTCGTCAAATATAATTGCAATTGCTGAAGGTTGGGACCCTTTATTGAGAGAGGAGTTTATTGTTATTGGAGCTCATTACGATCATTTGGGTTATGTTACTTTAAATATTGACGGAAGGGATTCACTGCAGATATTTTCAGGTGCGGATGATAACGCCTCCGGAGTTGCAGTATTGCTGCAGCTGGCAAGGATGATTAGCAGCACCTCTATCGATTTCAGACGCTCTGTGCTTTTTATTGCATTTGGAGCAGAAGAGAGGGGAATGGTCGGCTCCTGGTATTTTACAAACAGAGCGTTTGCAGGTACAGATAAAATTTCTCTGATG
>CAZPFI010000204.1:0-1780 GCA_964585795.1 uncultured Muribaculaceae bacterium
AGACAGGAGAGAGACTTCCCGGTTTTATAACCGACACCTACTGCGAGCCGGCAGAGCGTGAGCTGCTCTATTATCTCCTCAAATTTGGCGAACACCCTCTATTTGGCACAAATGATGAGAACCCTGCCTCAGTTACTGTCTCTCAATTTATATTAACAGAGCTCCAGAACGACGATCTTGAACTTCAAAACCTGGTCTATAAAAATATCTTTGACGAATATTACAAGGTTAAAGAGAGCGGACAGGAGGAGATACAACGCCATTTCCTTACACACGAGAACCGCAGTTTTGTTAATGTAGTGCTGGATCTTCTGCATCAGGAGCATAACCTTACAATAAAACAGTTTATTTCCGAGATACCTCCCGAAGAGCAGATGCTCTCAACCGTGGTTCCCAAATCGATACTTGTTTATAAAGCCAAGATTACCTTAACTGCATACCATAATCTGTGTAAAAAACTTGCCGAGGCCGAGAAGAGAAATCAACCAGATGAGAGTATAGAGTTGATGCAACAGATTAAAATACTCATGCAGATACGCAACTCCTTTTCCAAAGAGCTAAACCGGCTGACAATTTAACTTTTTTATATCTTTGTCTGCTCTAATTTTTCTAAAATGCAAAAAACTTTCAAAAGACACCTGATAACTGCTGCCCTCCCCTATGCAAACGGAGCAGTTCATATAGGACACCTGGCAGGGGTTTACATCCCGGCTGATATATATTCGAGATACCTCAGGTTAAAAGGGCTTGATGTTAAATTCATCTGCGGCTCGGACGAGCACGGTGTGCCAATAACCATAAAAGCAAGGCAAAACAACTGTACACCACAGGAGATTGTAGATAAGTATCATCTTATAATAAAAGACTCCTTTGAGAGATTGGGCATAAGCTTTGATATATACTCCAGAACAACTTCAACTATTCACCACCAGACTGCTTCGGAGTTTTTCAAAAAGCTCTACAGCCAGGGCAAATTTATAGAGAGAGAGAGCGAACAGTACTACGACGAGCAGGCACAGCAATTTCTTGCCGACAGATACATTATTGGTACCTGCCCCAAATGTAACGCAGAGGATGCTTACGGCGACCAGTGCGAAAAATGCGGAAGTACACTCAGCCCAACCGAACTGATAAATCCCAGGTCGGCATTCAGCGGAGTGACACCGGTTAAAAAAAGCACCTCCCACTGGTATCTTCCGCTTGACCAATATGAACCATGGCTAAAGGAGTGGATTCTTGAAGGTCATAAAGAGTGGAAGATTAATGTTTACGGACAGTGTAAATCGTGGCTGGACGGAGGTCTTCAACCCAGAGCAGTAAGCCGCGACCTCGACTGGGGTGTGCCTGTGCCTGTCGATGGTGCAGAGGGGAAGGTTTTGTATGTCTGGTTTGACGCACCAATAGGTTACATTTCAAACACAATAGAGTTGTTACCAAACGACTGGGAAAAGTGGTGGAAAGATGATGACACCAAACTTGTACATTTTATTGGGAAGGACAACATTGTATTCCACTGCATTGTATTTCCTTCGATGCTCAAAGCTTACGGCGACGGTTATATTCTGCCGGAGAATGTTCCCGCAAATGAATTTTTGAATCTCGAGGGCAATAAAATCTCAACATCCCGCAACTGGGCTGTCTGGCTTCATGAGTATCTGGACGAGTTCCCCGGCAAAGAGGATGTCTTGAGGTATGTACTCTGTGCCAATGCACCCGAAACCAAGGATAACGACTTCACCTGGAAAGATTTTCAAACCCGCAATAACAGCGAACTGGTGGG
>CAZPFI010000205.1:0-1756 GCA_964585795.1 uncultured Muribaculaceae bacterium
AGTAGTTACACCGATTCTGGTTACTTCTGCCGGAAGAAGCCCGTTTGCCTGTGCTACACGGTTTTGAACATTCACAGCAGCCATATCGGCATTGGTTCCCTGTTTAAAATATACGTATATTTCAGCCATACCATTGTTGGATGCCGAAGATGTCATGTAGATTATGTTCTCTACACCATTAATGGATTCTTCCAACTGAGCATTAACACTCTTTTGAAGAGCTTCAGCACTCGCACCCGGATAACTTGCCCATACATTAATGGTAGGAGGTGCAATGTCGGGATACTTCTCTACCGGCAAGGTGAATAACGAGATAATCCCGATAATCACAATGAAAAGTGAGATTACACCCGACAGAAGTGGGCGGTCGATAAATGTTTTTATGTTCATAAATAATGATTCTTATATTCTTAGTTGGTTTTTACTTTTGTGCCTTCCTGAACCAATCCGGCTCCTTCGGCAATAATTACATCTCCTGAGTTAAGACCTGAGTTTACGATATATTCTTTCCCGTTGTTTATCTTATCTACCGTTACGATTGCAGATGTAGCTATACCTTCTATAACTTTGTAGACGTATGTTTTATCCTGAATTTCAAATGTCGCTTCTTGTGGGATAACTATTACGTTATTACTTTCATAAGGGATAACTACACTGCCTGCTCCGCCGCTAAGTAATAATCCTCCGTCGTTAGGAAATACCGCTCTAATACTTGCCGTTCCGGTAGTTGCATCAATAACGCCACTGATACTCTCTATTTTACCATTGTGCGAATAGATACTGCCATCACTTAGTTGTAGCTGAATTTCAGGCATATTGGCAATAGCAAGATCAATGCTTTTATGACGGTGTAACAGCTCCATAATGTGCCTTTCGGTCATTGAAAAGTAAACATACATCTGCGAATTGTCTGCAACTACCGTCAAACCCTCAGCAATAGACGGGCTTACATAATCACCTTTACGGTATGGAATTTTTCCCGCCACTCCATTGGAAGGACTTTTAACAACCGTAAAAGAGAGATTATTACGAGCAGATTCCTCCTGAGCTTTTGCTTGTTGTAATTGAGCTTTTGCCGTTTTAAGTGTGTTTTCCGCAGAGGTCAGATCGTAGTTTGAGACAATCTTTTTATCATACAATGCTTTTTTACTGTCGTAAGAGAGTTGTGCGGTAGCTACACCGGCTTCTCCCATAGCAACATTTGCCTTAGCAGCATCTAAAGCAGCTTTGAACGCTGTCTGATCAACGATAAAAAGTGTCTGTCCTTTACGTACTTTATCGCCCTCTTTAATAAGAATATCGGTAAGGTATCCGTCTACTCTTGGGATGATTTTAATATCCTGCCTACCTCGTATAGATGCCGAGTAGGTGTTTGACAGGGAGATATTTGATGGTTCTACCTGTAATGTTTTGAATGTTTCTCCGCTACTCTCAGCAGGTTGATTCTGCTTACATGATAAGAGTGTCAGAGAGATACAAAATGCAAAAATTGCTTTTTTAATGATTCTCATATAGTCTGGTTTTAAATTGTCTATTATATTACAGAAACAGGGCACAAAGATACTACTTTTAAAGTTCCTGATTCAACATATAAGCGAACAGAATTGTGTAAAATCAGAACTATCATTATCTTTGTTCCTCAAAATAAGAGTGTATGAATCAAAGAAAAATAGCTGAACCAGATTATGATTTCAGGATGGAAACCCTTCATGGTTCGAATCTTACCGATAAAGTATTTCTGTCGGACGAAGTACTT
>CAZPFI010000206.1:0-1750 GCA_964585795.1 uncultured Muribaculaceae bacterium
ATATGAAATAATTGTAATAAATATAATATATCCTAAAAAATAAAATAATAAATTATAATTAATTGAGATTTATAATTTAAAAAAAGAAAAGCCATCTGATAGGGACCTCTCCCGAACAGGCAGTAAGATAGTCTGAGTAAGAGCATGGAACATATTGATTTGCAGATGTTTTAATCTCAGGAATCTCCATCCACCACCTCCCTGAATAGCTGCTGTTTATAAATACAATATCCTGACCGTCGTCTCCCATACTTACAATTTTTCGCAAAAAAAGTTCCTCCCCGGATGAGTTGCCGGGATCTTCGTATTTACAGGCCGCAAGGGCCTCGGAGATATGCCACAGAACCTCTGCTGTTAATTGTGTTGAATGGGAGTGGTGTTTTGATTTGGAAGGGACTCCCCAGAGGTAAACTCTTTTTAATTTAAGACCTAAGCCGGCATATCTTGCAATCTGACAAATCTCTTCGGCATACAGACCGTTGGGAGAATTTGCCGGATTGTCGGGGTAATCACTGCTTCTTACAGAGCACATATCTATAAAGATGTACTCTTTGTTTCTTAACAGGGGTTCTGTCAGAGAGATGTCTCTTCTTAAATCTCCAAGGCGCAACTCTTCTGCTTCGTGTTCTTTGAGATCTCTTAAAAGAGCAGGATTACATTTGTAAATCTGATATGCAATGTGTGAGAAATCGACCGGACGGTTCTCTTTAAGGACTCTGTTTATTATACTGCTGCTTCCCTCCGAGGTGTTATCCGGAGAGACAAGAGATGCAGATAATCCTCCGGAAGAGGCAATGCTCTCAATTGAGGGTAACCTTTCTCCCGACAAAACAATGCACCTTATGCCGTACTCAAGAGCCGCTTCCAGAGTTTGAGAGAGACGGTTTATGCCGGGTCTTGTATAGTATATTTTTTTTCCGCTTTGAGAGAACATACGGCCCAGTGTGCGGGCAATCTCTTCGTTGCCTGTTGTATCAACGATCAATGCAGGGGCAGATGATATTGCCTCTCCTATTGCAGCTGCGGGGATTATTTCTATGGGATAATTTGTTTCCATTTGAGACAGCAATTTATTAAGGATGCATTTCTACCTCTTCTTTGGGGGCTTTGCTTTTTTGTCCGAAGCTTCAATTATCTCTTTTGCCATTTGAAGATCAATTGACTCTGGAGTGGTTCCTTTTGGTATCTTATAATTGTTTTTCCCCTTTTTAATATAGGGTCCGAATCTCCCGTTGAGAATCTCAATACCTTCGTCATCAAATTTCTTAATACTCTTTTGTGCCTCATTGCTCAAATGGGCTTCGATTAAGGCAACACACTCGTCAGGAGTTATAGTGTAAGGATCCTTATCTTTTCCGATAGAGATAAATGAGTTCATGTACTTTATGTAAGGACCGAACCTTCCGGTTGCACATATTATGTCATTTCCGTTAAAGCTTCCTGCTGTGCGGGGTAATTCAAAGAGTTTAAGGGCCTCCTCAAGAGTTATCGTGTCAATCAACTGCCCTTTTATAAGACTCATAAAGCGTTTTTCGGGATCGTCATTGCTGCCTATCTGAGCCAGGGGGCCAAAGCGGCCGACTCTTGCCAGAACAATTTTCCCGCTTTTGGGGTCTGTCCCAAGTATCCTCTCTGCATTGGCTGGCCTCGAAACGGAGAGTGTTTCGTTAACACGGGAATTGAAAGGAGTATAAAAGTCTTCAATTAACTTGTTCCAGATTAGCTTCCCCTCTGCAACAAGGTCGAAACC
>CAZPFI010000207.1:0-1695 GCA_964585795.1 uncultured Muribaculaceae bacterium
GTCAACCGCATTTTGCCCCCTTATTACTCGTGTTGCTTTTCTTCTTTGCATAATAGTTTATGTTTAGACTTAAAGTTACCATTTTATCCCTTATTTTCAGCAATAATTCTCTATAATCACTATATTTGAACCGTTTTTGCTTAAAACATCCGCAATTATGGTTATTACTGTTATCGGTCTTGGTCTTATGGGAGGTTCTGCTGCCATAGATCTTAAAAAAAGAGGTTTCGCCAAAAAGATTATTGGTGTTGACAACGACAAAATTAATGCAAACGCAGCGCTTAACATTGGGTTGGCCGATGAGATATGCGAGCTTGAGGAGGGTGTAAAAAAGGGCGATATGGTTATAGTTGCCGTTCCTGTGGATGCTGCTGTGGAGATTCTTCCAAAGGTGCTGGATATGGTTGATAGGCAGTTTGTAACAGATATGTGCTCTACCAAGGGGAGGATTAACGAGGTTGTAAAGTACCATAAAAACCGCAAACTGTATGTTGCTGCACACCCTATGGCCGGTACAGAGTATTCGGGGCCGTGGGCTGCCATTTCGGGCCTTTTCGACGGTAAAGCTGTTATATTCTGCGATACCGAGGAGAGCGGAATTCGTGCCCTTACGGTTACAAAGAGGATGTATGAGACTCTTAATATGAGAGTAATCTATATGAACAGCACCAACCATGATGTTCACGCTGCCTATATTTCGCATATCTCACACATAAGCTCCTTTGCCCTTGCCCTTACGGTTCTGGAAAAGGAGAAGAACGAAAAGCACATTTTTGACCTTGCCAGCGGGGGGTTCGACTCCACTGTGCGCCTTGCAAAGAGTTCACCCGATATGTGGGCTCCCATTTTTGAGCAGAACCGGCAGAATGTGGTGACTGTTCTGGATACCTACATACAGATCCTCAACAGGTTTAAAGACCTTATTGAGGATAACGAAGACCAAAAGATAAGGGATCTTATTAAGGAGTCGAATAAGATAAAGAGGGTTCTCAAGCAATAGATAAAAGGGGCAAACCGTTAAATACATAAATAAAAAACAGTTATAATATAACCTGTTGCATAAAAGTGTAATAAAAAAAATATTATAATGGAAGAGAAAAACAAAAATTCAACATGCCTTTGCGGTGGTGATGAGCACATTGTACTTGCTTGCTCAGGGGCTTGTGATTTAGGTCGGGTTACAGATTTAGTTGCACGCAAACTTCGTGACAATAAAGTAAGAAACATGAGTTGCCTGGCAGCTGTGGGTGCAAATCAAAAATCAACAATTGATTCACTAAAGTGCGCCAACATTTTATTGCTTGACGGATGTCCTATTGATTGTGGTAAAAAAATTCTGGAAAATGCCAATATAGAAGGTTATAACTATGTACGTATGACCGACTACGGCTATAAAAAAGGAGCAACACCTGTTAACGAAGAGTTAATTAATACTGTTTACCAAAATGTCAAAGGTATAAATTAGTTCAGTCAGACAATAAGGTTTTCAAGTAATTAAAGTTTACTCAGTCAATAATCATGCACCAGTCATGAGTATCCGGCTCCTCTCCAAACTGAATTCCGGTAAGTTTATTGTACAAGGCGGTTGAGTACTCCCCTGCTCTCTCCTCATTGCCAATCTTAATGGACACACTATTAAGTGTATCCACAACTTCACACACAGGGGTAAGTACTACTGCCGTTCCACAGGCACCC
>CAZPFI010000208.1:0-1673 GCA_964585795.1 uncultured Muribaculaceae bacterium
GCTCTTTGCCGGCTTCCCTAATCTTATCCGGGAACAATGCGAGAATCTTTATAATATCTGTCTCCGCATCATCAAACCTTGAATTTCCAATTACTGGAGTAATATTCAGTTCGCCGGCTTTTCTTAAAATCGATCTTATTCTTGCGTGAGTATATTGAATAAAAGGACCCGTATTGCCATTAAAATCTATTGACTCCTTAGGATCGAATAACATGGTCTTTTTTGGATCTACTTTAAGAATAAAATATTTTAGAGCTCCAAGCCCCAATGTTTCAAAAAGTTTGGTCTGCTCCTTTAAAGTCATATCCTGAAGTTTGCCAAGCTCCATTGATGTATCCCGTGCGGTGTTAATCATACTTTCAACCAAATCGTCTGCATCAACTACTGTACCCTCTCTGGATTTCATTTTACCTTCAGGTAACTCTACCATGCCATAAGATAAATGATATATAGTATCTGCCCAGTCAAAACCCAGTTTTTTGAGCAGTAGCTTTAACACCTGAAAGTGATAATTCTGCTCATTACCCACTACATAGATATGCTCATTGAGATTATATTCCGAATATCTCTGGTGTGCAGTACCTAAATCCTGTGTCATATATACTGAAGTGCCGTCCGACCTTAATAAAAGCTTATGATCTAGCCCCTCTGATGTCAAATCACACCATACAGAGCCATCTTCCTTCATAAAGAAAGCATTACTCTTCAAACCCTCTTTTACAAGCTCTTTTCCCAGAAGATAAGTCTGTGACTCATAATATGTTTTATTGAAAGAGACTCCAAGCATTTTGTATGTTCTATCAAACCCCTCATAAACCCATCCATTCATCTTCTCCCACAACCCCACAATCTCTTTGTCTCCCTGTTCCCATTTTACAAGCATCTGTTGTGCCTCTTTAAGAATGGGTGCCTCTCTCTCTGCTTCCTCTTCACTTCTGCCGGTAGATTTAAGATTGTTTATCTGCTGTTTTAGTAAGTTATTAAACTGCACATAGTAATCACCCACAAAATGGTCTCCTTTAACACCCGTACTTTGTGGTGTTGCTCCATTTGCCAGCTTCTGCCAGGCAATCATCGATTTACAAATATGAATACCCCTGTCATTCACCAGATTAACCTTAATTACGTCATCACCGTTTGCCTCCAGAATTCTGGCAACAGACCACCCCAGTAAATTGTTTCTTATATGTCCCAGATGAAGTGGTTTATTTGTATTGGGAGAGGAGAACTCTACCATACAGGTCCTGCCCGAAGAGGGCAATTGTCCGTAATTTGAGTCTGCGGCTATCTCCTTGAAAACATCTCTCCAGTACTCCCATGACAATTTTATGTTGAGAAAACCCTTTACAACATTATAGCTATCTATTTGTGTGCAGTTCTCAAGCAGATATTTCCCAATATCTTCACCTGAACTCTCGGGAGATTTTTTGGTTAGTCTAAGAAGAGGAAACATAACAGCCGTGAAATCCCCTGCAAACTCTTTTCTGGTTGCCTGAATCTGTATCAAAGAGTCATCTGCTCTGGTACCGTATAATGCCTCAAGAGCCTCTTTTACTTTTATCGAAATTATTTGTTCCGGATTCATTATAATTTATTTTGCAAAATATCTTTTCATCTCCTTCTTAACTTTTGGAGCAAGAATAAACATAGAAACCATAGTTGGCAGAGCCATC
>CAZPFI010000209.1:0-1644 GCA_964585795.1 uncultured Muribaculaceae bacterium
AGAGTATCTGACTACGGATCAGACGGTTACAGGTTTGAATCCTGTCGGGGTCACTAACAAAAATACCAAAACCCTTGCTATCATTACGATGCAGGGGTTTTCCAATTATGAATACAGAAGCAATAATAAAAAGAAAATCTTGCAGAACTTTTGACAAAAGTTACCTTGCAGCAGATGTAAAAGAAGAGTTGCAACTATTTATACAGTGCAACAACAGAGGTATTAACGGAGAGATTATTGACATCTTTATACTGGAGAGAGGGGAGAGAGAGAAGCAGATGAAACTCATATACGGGGTCATTAGGGGTAATAAAACTTATCTTATGGGATTTACCGAAGACTCCCCCGAATCGAGACTCAATTATGGGTATGTTATGCAAAAGATTGTACTAAAAGCTACACAGTTAGGTTTAGGTACTTGTTGGGTAGGTTACTTCGATCACAACTATTTTAATGACTTAAATGTGGCTGATAGTAAAAAAATACCGGGGTTGGTGATTATAGGCCATGCCGCCGAAAAAGGTTCTCTCCCGGAGAGAATTATGCGATATGCAGTAGGCGCCTCAAATCGTCTCCAATGGGATAAACTCTTTTTTGATTTCAATACAGGGAAGGCACTTGAAATTGAGGAATCGGGAGAGTACAAACACTCTTTGGAGATGTTACGGCTTGCTCCCTCTTCGAGTAACAGTCAGCCATGGAGAGTCTTCCTGGATAAGGAGAAAGCAGAGTTTCATCTGTATAAAAAACCCAAAAGTGTCATTTATGAAAAGATGGGAATGCACGAGCTGGATTTGGGTATAGCAATGTGCCATTTTGAGATTATCAGTCGTAATAACTCTCTTAAGGGCAGCTGGTTTAAATATGATGAACAACTCATTAAATCCTTTGAAGGATTGCAATATATCTACAGCTGGAGATGTGAATAAAAAAGCCGGAGTAATTTTCCGGCCGTAAAAATTTGCTGACAAAAGATTAATGCCACCTGTAAGGTGTATTTTTTAACGGATCCTGATCCTTAAAACGGTTGAAATTCTTGTGTTTATTCTTATCCCACCATTCAAAGTATGCCTTAGCGGCATCGGTTTGTACATTTTTACCGGTTGCAAAAGTCAATTGAGCTGCATCTTTGCGTGCAAGAACAGGATTCTGTGACGGATATCTCATAAACAGATATTTGCTATCTGCAGAAACAGCCCTGATGGACTCTACAGTCCACAATATAACCATACCAAGAGTACACTCGTTTTGATAAAAAGATGATATCGGGTTTCTTGGAAATGTAGTTATTAACTGATTGTCATTTCTATGTTCCAATAATGCAGGAATATCCTGATAAGTGAAAGGAGGCATATTAAGTTCTTCGAATTGACCCGATTTAAGTAGTTGTACATAATGTTCAACCTCCAAATTATCTGCCGGTATCATGTTGTCGGCTTTTTCGCAACCAAGTATGGCTATGGCAAGCAGTATCACTGCAGTAATTCTTAAAAGTTTCATAATTTCACCAAATTTTTATTTACTTGTAAATATAACTTTTTTTTTTACAAACAAGTAAATTGGTTAAATTTGTATCGCATTAAGGGCAGCGGGGTGTGGCGCAGTTGGCTAGCGCACTACGTTAGGGACGTAGAGGTCGCCCGT
>CAZPFI010000210.1:0-1635 GCA_964585795.1 uncultured Muribaculaceae bacterium
GCCTGCACGAGTACAACGCCTCTGCCAACAGGGGGGCATGCTACCAGATTTGCAGGAGAGGATATGAGGTTACCGATATCGAAACCGGAAACAGACTTGAGGTAGATAATAAATATATTATGTCACCCAAGGATTTGTCAACCATTGCTTTTGTAGATAAAATTTTGGATGCCGGGGTGAGGGTGTTGAAAATTGAGGGCAGGGCACGAGCCCCTGAATATGTGAAGAGTGTCACCAGGGCATACAGAACAGCGGCCGATGCAGTTTGCAGCGGCAGCTATAACAAAGAGCTTATAAGCCGGCTTGAAAAGGAAGTTTCTGAAGTGTTCAACAGAGGATTCTGGGATGGATACTATCTTGGGGCAAAGTTGGGGCAGTGGAGTGATGCCTACGGAAACAAAGCGGAGAAAAAGAAACACTATGTAGGCAAGGTGACCAATTTTTTTAAAAAGCTTTCGGTAGCAGAGTTACTTATTGAGACAGGGGAGCTGAATATTGGAGACAAGGTTCTTATTATCGGGCCTACAACAGGTGTATTTGAATATGTGGTAGAGGAGATAAGGGTGCAGCTGGAGCAGACAGACAAATGCAAAAAAGGAGAGTACTGCTCTGTACCAATACCCGGGGGTACCACTTTGAGGCGATCGGACAAGGTTTATTTGTGGAAATAGATAATTGATTAAGCAGAATTATTTGGACAGCAGAATTACAGAGTTTATTAAAGAGCATCATCTGACAACACTTACTGTAGCTGCCGGAGGTGATATCTGGAGCTGGCACGCATTCTATGTGTTCATTGAAGAGGAGAATGTTTTTGTAATTACTTCCGAGCAAAAGACAAGACACATTTCGCTTTTTTTAACAGATCCGCAAAAAAGAGTCGCCGGCGCAATAGGATTGGAGACAGAGCAGATTGGCCTTATAAGAGGAGTTCAGTTTAAGGCAGAGATGGAGCTTTGCAGTCAACCCTTTTTAAACAGATACCGCCTGAGGTATCTCAGGCGGTTTCCCTATGCAGTACTTAAAGGTGGCGATCTGTGGGTTGTCCGTATAACTGAGCTGAAATTTACCGACAACCGTCTGGGCTTTGGCAAAAAACTCCTGTGGAACTCCAAAGACTAAAGCCCGAAACTCTCTTTTATGAGATTTACAGAATCCAGTTTTTCCCAGGTGAAGAAAGAGACTCTCTCTGCCACCATCTCACCCTCTCCGTTACAAATCTGCACATCTGCCTCGAACGGATCTCTTCCCATGTGACCATAAGCGGCCGTAACCTCATAAATTGGTTTTTTAAGCCCAAATCGTTTAATAATGCTTGCCGGCCTCAAATCGAAAACTGACGAAATTACAGAAGCAATCTCCCCATCGCTCTTAAACTTCGAAGGGTTATTTCTGAATGCAGTACCGTATGTGTTTACAAAAACACTTACCGGCTTTGCAACACCAATTGCATATGCAAGTTGCACCAGAACCTCATCTGCCACTCCTGCAGCAACCATGTTTTTGGCAATATGCCTGGCGGCATAAGCAGCCGAACGGTCAACCTTACTGGGGTCCTTTCCCGAAAAAGCTCCCCCTCCGTGAGCTCATTTGCCTCTGTATGTATCTACAATTATTTTTCTTCCGGTAAGACCG
>CAZPFI010000211.1:0-1521 GCA_964585795.1 uncultured Muribaculaceae bacterium
TGTTACAAACACATTTATTCTGATAATTCTTGAGTTGGTAATTGTTAACGAAAAAAAAGCAGGTGTAGAAATTGAAAACGCCAGATTAAAGGCAGAGAGATCGGAGGCACTTAATATGCAACTAAAACAGCATATTCACCCCCATTTTCTCTTTAACTCGCTTAGCATACTTAAATCCCTTGTAAGGGAGAATCCGGAGCTTGCCGAAGAGTATGTAATAAAAATGTCCGACTTTTTGCGACTTTCGGTCTCTTCACATGAATCTGACCTTGTTCCCTTGTCAAATGAGTTAAAAATGTGTGAAGATTACATCGCTATGCAGCGGATTCGTTTTGGAGAGGCAATAGATGTATCCTTTGAAATTGGGCCTGACACAGTTGCCAACGGGATGGTTCCCGGCTTTTCACTGCAGCTGCTAATAGAAAATGCCATAAAACATAATGCTTTTACCGAAACTGCGCCCCTTACAATAAATGTAGAGGAGCACGACGGGTGGCTGAGGGTCTCCAACAACATCAGAAAAAAGAAAATCACTGAGGAGACAACCAAGTACGGGCTCGCAAATTTATCGAAGAGATACAATATTATCTCCAAACACGATATTGTGGTTCAGGAGAGCGATCACCATTTTATTGTCTTTATAAAAATCTTAGGTGATGAATATAGTAATAATTGAAGATGAGCATATTACTGCCAAAGATCTCTCCTCTACAATTGTCCGGGCACAACCCGATGCTCGTATTATAGCTATTCTTGCATCGGTAGAGGAGTCGGTTGCTTTTCTCAATGACTACAGGGGCATTATAGACCTTATTTTCAGCGATATACAGCTGGGAGACGGCTCCAGTTTCGAAATTTTCAGCAATGTCAGTGTCTGTGCTCCGGTTATTTTCTGCACTGCTTACGACCAGTACGCCCTAAAAGCGTTCAATGTAAACAGTATCCATTATATGCTTAAGCCCTTCAGTTTACAGAGCGTAAAGGATGCATTGCAAAAATTCAGAGAGCTTAGAGAAAATTTCTCAGGAGAAAAAAGCAAATACGATGCAGTACTTGAGATGCTAAGCAGAGGTGGCAAGGCCAGTTCTGTTCTGGTTTATCATCAGGATAAAATTTTGCCTGTTAAAATTGATAGTGTCGCTCTTTTTTATCTTCAAGACGAAAAGAACCGCCTTATAACTCTCGATAACAAAACTTTTTACATTAATAAGTCGCTCGAAGAGCTTGAATATTTGTGCGGGAGCAGTTTCTTTAGGGTAAACCGCCAGTTTCTGGTTAACAGAGCTGCAGTTAAGGAAAGCTCACAGTATTTTGGCCGGAAGCTATCTGTTGGGCTCTCCATCAATTTCGATCAAAAAATAACCGTTAGCAAAACAAAAGTTGCCGCTTTTCTCGATTGGCTAGTATCCGTTTAACCTCTTTTTTGCCCCTTTTATCCCCTTTTTTGTCCGTTACGGGCGGTTTCGGCTTTATTTAACTCCTGCTGCTTTATAGGTTTGCACCATATTTTTAAAAAAGCAA
>CAZPFI010000212.1:0-1515 GCA_964585795.1 uncultured Muribaculaceae bacterium
ACTCTTGAGGTTCCGGAGAGCAAACAACCTGCCCGCTCCTGTGATATCGTTGACCAGAGAGTTAAAGAGTTGATAGTTGAGAGGGATAAAAACCTCATATTACTCCAAAGATTGACCAAAGAGATTCCAAGACTTGAGAGTGCCAGAGTGAATAACGGAAGTATTCTCGATCTCTATCTGGCAGGCATCTCATCACAGAAAGAGGCCGAGGATACAATAGCTGTACTTACCGGCTTTGCACCTTCGGAGAACAAGGAGAATGTAGTGTCTTTTCTGGACAATCAGCAGATATACTATCTTACAGAGGATGCAGCAGTTGAGGATGATCCTCCGGTTAAGCTGAAAAACGGATTCTTCTCCAAATTGTACGAACCAATCGGTGAGCTCTACATGCTTCCCAAATACGGAGAGAGGGATCTGACACCCTTCTTTGCCCCGTTCTATATGCTCTTTTTTGGTTTGTGCCTGGGTGACATGGGTTATGGGCTGGTGTTACTTATAGGTGCAGGACTGGCTAAGTTTAAGATGCCCAAAATGAGCGGTTATCTTACACTTGTTCAGTTTCTGGGGCTGGGTGCTATCCTGATGGCGCTGCTGCCCGGTGTTATCTTCGGAGCCAAACTCCAGGAGATAATTCCACTGCCCGACTCGGTAAATAAGCTCTTCTTCTCCGATCTTAAAATGTTTTGGTTTGCAATCATTTTCGGACTGGTTCAGATAGTTTTTGCAAGATTGCTCAACGCCGTCGACTCTATGATAAGAAAGGGGTGGCAGTACGGAATGCACAATATTGGATGGGCTATCGCAATAACCTGGGCTGCGTTTAAATATGCCTCCACAATGGTTCCCGAACTTATAATACCCGCTTTTGTCAACTATATTGCAATAGCAGGTGCACTGATGATTTTCCTCTTCTCTTCGGACAGTGGAAATATATTTGTAAGAATGGCAAAAGGCACACTCGCCTTCTACGATGTAACCTCAATTTTTGGCGACATGCTCTCATATATTCGTCTGTTTGGTTTGGGCACAGCAGGGGCGATCCTGGGTATGGTGGTCAACTCTGTTGCCTCAAGTCTTTCGGGAATACCTTATATGGGTTGGTTCTTTGCCCTCATCATGCTTCTGGTAGGTCATGTGGCGGTTTTGGCACTATCAAGTCTGGGTGCTTTTGTACACCCTATGCGTCTGACATTTGTTGAATTTTACAAAAATGCAAGTTTTTCAGGAGGCGGACGCGCATTCCGGCCTCTTGGCAAAGAGAGATAATTAATTGAATTTTAACTAAATAATTAAAAATAAAAACAGATCATGGAACAAACATTACCACTAATCTTAGCTTATATCGGAATGGCAGTTATGCTCGCTCTTGCATGCATCGGAAGTGCAATAGGAGTGACAATAGGCGGAAATGCCGCAATTGGTGCTATGAAAAAGAATCCCGATATTTTTGGCTCTTCAATGATTCTTTGTGCTCTTCCTTCAACCCAGGGTCTATACGGTTTTGCCGGTTTC